>CALDJN010000374.1 GCA_937901695.1 uncultured Anaerocolumna sp. | reverse complement strand
CTGCATAACCTATATTAGGCAAAGCGTCCTTATTTAATAAGCTAACTTTTTATTTTTCTCAATTTCTATTTTATACTCCCCCAAAATCTTTCCAATTCATCCACCATCGTTTCCTTATTTACCGTAATATTAGGAAACCACTCTCTAGGAAATATATTGGTATATTGCTTTTGTACAAATCGTTCGTCCAATAAAAGGATGGCTCCCTTATCTTCCATAGTCCGGATTACTCGTCCGGCAGATTGCTGTACTTTATTCATTCCCTGATATAGATAGGCATAATCAAAACCTCTGCCATTGATTCTGTCATAATAGGTACGGAAAAGTTCACGTTCATTACCCACCATGGGCAGACCCGTTCCTACAATAACTGCCCCTATTAGCCTGTCACTTTTCAAATCAATTCCTTCACTAAAGATTCCACCCATAACGCAAAATCCAATTCTGCTTGAATCGGGTTCTGTGGTAAAGTCTTCTAAGAAGGTTTCTTTTTCTAATTCTGTCATATTGCTTTTTTGAATTACCAAACCTTCTAAAGTACCTTCAGCTAATTCTGCTATACTATTTAGCATCTGATAAGAAGGAAAGAATACCATATAATTTCCTTTTTTAGCATTGGTAAAGGAATATATATAATCATATATTTTCTTATATTCTCTCTCATTGCGCCTTGTATATTTCGTGCTTACATCTCTGCCAATCATGAGCAGCCTGTTATCTATATCAAAGGGAGATGGAGCATACACTGCATAATCTCCTTCTCTTCCACCTAATTGCTCTTTATAATAATGAATAGGCAGCAAGGTGGCAGAAAAAAATATGGCACTTTTACCCTTCTCAAGGCACCCATTTAGATTTTCAGAAGGATCCATACATAGTAATTTAATTCGGAATTCCCCTTGTTCATCATAATCGGTATAGGTAAGATATTTTTCATTATAAATGTCATAAATATTTAGGAAATGTCTTATATCCATATAAAGCTGAAGAATCTCATCTTTGCCTTCTATATTGGGATTCTCCTGCAAAAACTCATCATATTCAGTCATTAGGCGAAGTAAATGTAATACAAAATCGGTAATACTTTGGGTAACATTACAGTTATCACATTCCCGCCTTAATTTTAACAGGTCTTCATTACAGGTTTGCAGCCTTTTCTCTAACTTTTTACTTGTTTCTTTTACTAAGTTCTTTACCGTTAAAAATTGTTTTTTATAAAGAACTGCACTATACATTTCTCTGGCTCGTTCAACCAGATTATGTGCTTCATCAATTAAGAAAACATAATCATTCTTTTTCTCATTCATAAAAAATCTTCGTAAATATACATTGGGATCAAATACATAATTATAATCGCAAATTATGCTGTCCGCCCAGGTCGTAACATCTAATGACATTTCAAATGGACAAACCATATGTTTTTCCGCGTATTCCTGAATCAATTCTCTTGATATTTCATTTTCATTATTTAATAAATCAAATACAGCATCATTTACACGGTCAAAATGTCCTTTCGCTCTTGGGCATGCGACAGGGTTACAATCCGGTTTGTCTAATATGCATATTTTTTCTTTTGCAGTAATGGTAACTAACTTTAAATGCAGTCCTTTTTTAATAAGTAACTGGAAGGTTTCTTCAGCTACGGTTCTTGTTATAGTTTTGGCAGTCAGATAGAAAACTTTCGTGACAAATCCTTCCCCCATTGCTTTTATAGTCGGAAATACCGTTGAAATGGTTTTGCCGACTCCCGTGGGAGCTTCTATAAATAGCCGTTTATCCCGTATAATAGTTTTGTAAACGTCAGTAACCAATTTCTTTTGCCCGTGTCTATAATCAAAAGGGAATTCCAGCCCTTTGATACTTTCATTTCTAAATACTGACCAATTATACTGCCAAGCAGCCCATTTGCCATATTCATCGATTAATTTTTGAAACCATGTTTCTAATTCTTCCATGGAAAAAGTCTCTTCAAAATATCTTATATTCTCTGTTTCTATATTACAGTATGTCATTCGAATTCCAATGGTGTCGTGTGCATATTGCTTTGCATAAATATATGCATAGCACATAGCTTGGGCACGATGTACCGGAACTGGCGCCTCTAAATGACTTAATTCCATATAAATACCTTTTATTTCATCAATTAGGATTGGTGGATTTTCTTCTGGCTGGCTGATAACTCCATCTGCTCTTCCTTCTACTATAATCTCGAATTCCAGTTCATCCCTTTTGATTGGCACCGTAATACTAAGTGAAAATTCTGCACTATAATTAGAACCCATCCTTTTTTGTATCTTTCGATGAATTCTGCTTCCTTCCTGCATAGCCTCTGTATCCCTTCTGCCACCAGTTCTATTATCCAAATCACCTGATCTTAGAATGAACTCTACCAAGGATCTTACTGATATTTTAATTTCATTCTTATCCTTTTCCATTACCATGTCTCTTCCTACGAAAAAAGGCACCTAAATGGTATACCAATTCAGATGCCTTCATTATTTATGTTATATTGATTACATATGAATATTCCTTAATTTAAATACAAATATATCTATGGCTCAATATATCTATAACTTGATATATCTATAGCCAAATATAATTCCATTATATCATTTATATATAAATTAATAAACTATTCTAATCAACTTTTCTTATAAAAATTCTGTGTAAGTTTCATCATCGTCATCATAAAGTCCTTTTTCATATCCCTTGGTCCAGTCGATGTTGCTGGTTCTCCTGTGTTTTACTAAAGGTTTATTTGGTCTTTCTGATTTGTTGCTAAATTCTTGATTCAACTTTTTTTGTTTGATTTTCTTTTCGTTTTCTAATCTTTTTAGTGTCTCAAATTTATCAGGCTGTTGTTCTTTTTCTTTCGCTTGGCCAGATTTCGATCTGGATTCCATACGTTGGCTACCTTTTCCATAACCCTTGCCATATTTATTGCCGTTTTCGTAATCATCATCTTTATTAAATGGACTACCCTTAAAATCTTTACTTTTGTAATATCCCCCAGCTGTTTTACCACCTTTGTCTTTATTTCCCCCAAAGGATGATCGGTTAGTTGATTTACCATCTCTTTTTTCTTGAACGGAAACTCTGTTATTATTTCCACTCTCACGACTTGTTTTTGGCTTGTAATTTTCATTCGATCTAGATTGTTTTCCTAGATTTTCTCTTGGTCTGCTATCCCTAGCATTGGTTGTAACCACGGAAGTTCTCCTCTCTTAACTTTAAATACTTCTTTTAATTATTGCATTCCACTGGAAATTTGTAGGCAAGCTTACTGCTTTCAATCACCATAATCATACTGTATATTTTATTATATTTTTATATAAAGTCAATCACTTTTATGTAAATTTTAAGATTAATTTAAATATTATTATGACTAGAATTACCTTGATTTTTTGCTATAAATCTGTTAAAGTCAAATTGTTAGAAATAATAAAATTTGGTTATCCTATTCTTATTATTTTAATACTTATAGAGCCCATACAGGTTCCCTGTATAAAGGGTATGAAAGAGAGGTTTTTATGAGCGAACACGAATGCGGATGTGGACATGATCACGAGCACGAACAGGATCATATGAATGTTACATTAACACTTGATGACGGTACAGAGTTAGAATGTGCAGTTCTGTGTATCTTCCCAGTAGAGGACAAAGATTATATTGCACTTGTTCCAGTTGATAATGAAGATGAAGAAGAAGGTGAAATCTTCTTATACCGTTTCATAGAACATGAAAATGAAGAAATCGAATTACTTAATATTGAAAATGATGAAGAGTTTGAAGCGGTATCAGATGCTTTCGATGAATTAATGGACAATGAAGAATTTGATGAAATGTTCGATGAAGATGAAGACGAGGATGAGGATGAAGAGTAGTCTTCATAATAGTCAAAGCGGACATTCACAGGGGCTTCCCTGTTGAGGTTAAATAGAGTGCTTGCCCTTTATTATTGTAAGGATATTGCAATAATAAAGGGGATGAAATTGTAAGAGGGCTTGAAGAATATTTTTTCTAAAACTTTGACAAGCTGTGAGAATAGTGGCATTCTCTATATTGCAGCTATTTACACGGCTTGGCAAAGATTTTATGAGAATATTACTCATGCCCTCTTTTATTTTTTACCTAAAACAGCGAAGAAAATGATATTGGTTCGATTGTTGGAACCATGCCCCCTTATATTTATTTACTTAAAACTTATAAGCTTTGGAAATGTATTAATGATACATCGTTTAGCTTTTAACTTAGAATTATAATGCTGAATAGCACCGCAATGATGGGAAGCGATTCCTCGCTAAGGGATTCTTCGAGAATTCAACTTCGTTGAATTT
>CALDJN010000373.1 GCA_937901695.1 uncultured Anaerocolumna sp. | reverse complement strand
GTCTAGAGGAATACAATCGATGGTAACAATGGGCGGAACAAATTTAGAATACGAAGCTCCGAAATGCGAAAAATGTAAAAGCTGCCACATGGTTCTTTCCTTTGACAGCAAAAGCAAAATAAGGATCTGCAAGAAAGCCAACAGGGTTATCGGATGGAGCGTGAAAACTTCTCCGATGTGGTGTGAGAAGAGAGGTGTTTCCGGTGTCATGGAGAAAGTGGACGCAGGAAGAATATGATTACTTGCAAGAAAAGTGGGGAACGATATCTCTTCAATCCATTGCAAGGTATCTTGACCGATCCGAGAATGCCATAAGAATAAAAGTTCAAAGATTAGGTTTAGGTCCATTTCTTGAAGGCGGCGAGTATGTATCATGGAATCAGTTACTAATCGCATTAGGTATTCAGGGCGGAAGAAGATATAAAGATATTTCATGGATAAAAAATCGAGGTTGTCCAATCAAAATTAAAAGAGTCAATAATTGCTCATTTAAAATTATATATTTGACCGAATTTTGGGAATGGGCGGAACATAATCAGGATTTTCTTGATTTCTCAAAATTTGAAGAAAATATGTTGGGCGAAGAACCAGAATGGGTAAAAAACAAACGCAAAATGGACTATAAAAAAAGTATCCACTACATAAAAACTCCGTGGACTACCATTGAAGATAAAAGGCTTGAAAAATTAGTGAATGATTATAAATATACTTATTCCGAGATTTCTAAGATGATGCGGAGAACCGAGGGAGCAATTCAAAGGCGGTGTATCGATTTAAAACTTAAAGGCAGACCACTCCGAGAAAGTCCACATAATAAGTGGGAAGAATGGCAGTTTGATAAGTTGGATGAACTCATTGACAGCGGTTTTACATATGAATTTATTGCAGATGAAATCGGTAAATCAGTTAAGGCTATCCGTGGAAAGGTTTATGTGTTATATGGTACGGAAAATTTGGATAAAGTCAGGAAGATAAAGAGGGAAAGGCAGGTAGGATGACATGATGCAGGCGGCGGAGATGCTACGGACGGGCAAAGGCCACATCGTAGCACGAAAAAAGGGAAAGAAATGGATTAGATATGTGGAGGCGAAACGATGAAATATGTCAAAGCAGCCGGAAAGAAGCAAGTTACCGTGAGCGGCAAGAAAGGTAATATGAACGCTTTTATGTACGGCAAGCCGAAGAAAAAGAAAGGCAGGTAGGATGATGAAGGACATAATAATTGATTGCTTCGCCGGTGGAGGAGGGGCAAGCGTCGGAATCGAAATGGCATTAGGCAGACCCGTTGATATTGCGATTAACCATGATCCAGATGCAATATTAATGCACAAGACCAACCATCCGGACACATTACATATCACAGAGGATATTTTCAAGGTTGACATTCTTAAGTATACCAAAGGTCGGTATGTTGCACTGATGTGGGCATCACCGGATTGTACATCACACAGTAAGGCAAAAGGCGGACAACCACGTGAAAAAGGGCTAAGAATATTGCCATGGGCGGTTTATAAGATGGCAAGAAAAGTCACTCCCGATGTAATTATTATGGAGAACGTGGAAGAGATTCAGAAGTGGGGAGCATTAGATGAAGCCGGCAAACCTATCAAAGAGCGTGAAGGAGAAGATTATAAGAAATTTATTAAGGCAATGGTAAGTTTGGGATATGAATTTGATAGCAGAGAATTAGTAGCTGCAGATTATGGAGCACCCACGACACGCAAACGATGGTATGCAATATTCCGGAGGGATGGAAAGCCTATTGTCTGGCCAGAGCCAACAAGAACGAAAGATACCTGGGAGCCTATCTCAAATTATATAGACTGGACAGACCTTGGCAAATCCATATTCGACCGAAAGAAACCATTGGCAGAGGCAACGCAGAGAAGAATAGTAAGAGGGATTGAAAAGTTCATATTTGATAATCCAGAGCCTTATATTCTTCAGGATAAATATTCATTTCCTTTTTTAATCCAGTATCATTCAGAAACAAAGGGTGAATATGTAAGGGGGCAAACAGTATCAGAGCCTATAAAAACCATTGATACATCGAACCGTTACGGATTAGTTACGGCATTTATCACCAAATATTATAAAACTGGTACCGGACAAAACGTAACTGAGCCAATACATACGATCACTACTTCACCTGGGCATTTTGGTTTGGTATCAGCATTCTTAATCAAATATTATGGCACCGGTACTGGACAGAGCGCTAATGATCCGATCGGAACGATAGTTACAAAGGATAGATTTGGACTTGTTACGGTGATGATAAAGGGAGAGGAGTATCAAATCGTTGACATTTATCTTAGAATGTTGAAACCGGAAGAACTAAAATTAGGCAATGGATTTCCGCTTGACTACATAATA
>CALDJN010000372.1 GCA_937901695.1 uncultured Anaerocolumna sp. | reverse complement strand
ACTTCCTGCTGCTACAGCTCCAAACATAGCGGCTCCCATTGCAGTTGCCTCTTTCGTGGCAGTTACATGGACTGGCATACCGATAACATCTGCAAATGTCTGCATAACGAATGGACTTTTTTCAGCGATTCCACCCGTTGCATATAGTTGCTTAATTGGAACCCCACTTTCTTTAAAGGTATCGATAATCATACGTTTTCCATAGGCTACGGCTTCCACCAAAGCCTTATACATTTCTTCCGTAGTTGTCGTTAGAGTCATTCCAAGCATTACACCAGTTAAATCTACATCTACAAGTACGGAGCGATTACCATTCCACCAGTCTAAAGCAATTAAGCCGCTGCTGCCCGGTTTAATTTTAGCAGCCTTATCATTTAGATACGATAAAACTGACTTGTTTTGCTTCTTGGCTTCTTCCTCGATTTTCGAAGTAGTACAGTATTTTTTAAACCATGCGAAATGATCTCCCATACAGGACTGACCCGCTTCATATCCATAGTATCCTGGAAGTATACCATCCTCACATATACCGCACATTCCTTTTACTTTAATATTAGTCTCACTTACTAACATATCACATCCGGAAGTTCCGATTACCATAAGCATAATATCTGGTTCTGTAATTCCTGCACCAGGTACTGCTGCATGGGCATCTCCCACACCTACAGATACAGGTGTACCCTCATCCAGTCCTAATAATTCTGCTGCCTCTTTTGTAATATACCCGGCTCTTGTTCCTACCGGATAAATATCTCTTGACATTTTATCATCAACAATATGTTCTAATCTTGAATCTAGTGATTTAAAGAATTCATTAGAAGGATATCCTTCTCTTTTCTGCCAGATTGCCTTATATCCTGCGGTACAAGAATTTCTTTTCTCTTCTCCGGTAAATTGTAATGTAATCCAGTCTGCAACCTCCATAAAACGTTCCGCTTTTTCAAATACTTCCGGAGCTTCATTTAATATCTGCCATATCTTAGGGAACATCCATTCTGAAGATATTTTGCCTCCATAACATGCCAGGAAATCTTCTCCTCTTTCGGCTGCAATTTCATTAAGTCGATTTGCTTCATCCTGGGCGGCATGATGCTTCCACAGTTTAACATAGCTGTGAGGATTCTTTTTAAATTTCTCCAACATACATATAGGTGTTCCATCTCCTAATGTTGGTAACATGGTGCACTCTGTAAAATCAGTTCCAAGACCGATAACGTCTTCTGGTTTAACATCTGCCTCTTTTAGAACCTCTCTTACAGTTTTCGAAGCGCATTCAAGGTAATCTCCTGGATACTGTAATGCCCAGTCCGGTTCTAATCTTGTAACTCCATCGGGTAAAAACTGATCCATAACTCCATGGGGATAATCCATCGCTGATGTGGCAAGTATTGTCCCATCTGAAACGTCTACCAGAAGTGATCTGGCACTTAAGGTCCCAAAATCAATTCCAATTACACATTTTGGCATACTATGATTCCTCCAATTCATTAATTATAGTTTTGTGTATATTAATTATAGTTTTGTATATTAATTATAGTTTTGTATATTAACTATAGTTTTGTATATTAACTATAGTTTTGTAATATATTAATTTATTCGCTAATGTCCACTACTTGTACAATACATTCCGTTAGATTCTGATTGCCTGATGTTGCTTATATTATAGTATAAATTGAGTGCCATTCTGAGGGCAAATGGTATGAAATGAGTGTCATTCCAAGAGCAAATAGTATGAAATGAGTGTCATTCCGAGAGCAAATAGTATGAAATGAGTGTCATTCCGAGAGCAAATAGTATGAAATGAGTGTCATTCCGAGAGCAAATTCAGCTTGCTGAATTGTGCTCGAAGAATCTCGCTTTAAACTGGGATTCTTCGAGCTAAAGCTCTCAGAATGACAACCGTCTTGCAATATTTTTGCAATAGTCTTATAGCTGTTTTGCAATAATCTTATAGCTGTTTTGCAATAATCTTACAATAATTTTGCGATTATTTTACAATAACTTACAACAGCTTTGCAGCAATTTCGCAATAGTTTTCAACAGCCTTTTCATATTTCAATTAGTATAGAGGCTTTTGACATTCTAATCATAGTATACTAAAATATAATCTACATAGCAACGATTTGATAAAGATGCAAGGCCAATTTTTTTTCAATGTTCAGCCTGAATATCTGTGTCATGTTCTTTATGATTTTGCAAAATGGCATCCTTTTTATTACCTTTGCTATCTGGCATCAGCCCACACTCTTCATAAAAAGTTCTGGAAAAACCATGAGCAGCAATCTCAGAAAGTGCCCGAATTCCAGATTTACCAATCTTAAACTTTCCAATTTGAATGGTTGGTACTGTATACTGTTTTGAGGTTAAGCCTAATTTTGTGCATTCCAGGTGGTGATAAATCTCATGGGATAATATCAGCTCATTTGCTTCTTTAACCGTAAGTGAATTGGCTTTTGACCATTTTTTAATGGAAGCATCGTAGAGAATTATTTTTTTGGGTCCTGAGTAGTATTCGCTAAAATACCGTACATTGCCTGCCACGTTATCAACATCTTTATGTTCCACCACCAATCCCTCGTCTAATGCAATTTGCTCAATACTTTTTCCATTGTTTTGCTGTAATAAATCTTTGGCGGCTTTCACACCAGTATCCCATGCTCTATCTGAAATTTTTTCCCAATCTTCACGAGATATTTTTCTATATAATAAATCTCTGCTCAACTCTTCTCTTGAGGCGATTCTATCAGGAAATGGAAATGCACCCATAACTTATCTCCCTTCTTGGAATGTATATTATCCTCTTTCATTTTCAGTAGTCATAGTACATATTACAATCAGCTTTTCATTAGCCTGAACACCGGAAAGTTCTACCTGACACAGTGACATAATCTGGTTTTCACTTTGCATACCAGCCAAATCAATAATACGGCTTCCCATAATCACATAAATATTAGGAATCTCTGCACCAGCGTCACCGTGGATTGTATGATCATCGATAAGTTGCTTTACTGTTGATTTCCATTCGTTAGAAGTGCACTCACGTACTGTTGCATTTCGCTTTTGTAAGCGTATTACTCCATTTCGGTCTATTAAACGTAGTGTAGTAATTTTCTTCTTAAATATAACCAAATGTTTCTTAGTCATTTCACAGGTAAGTGCTGCCATCATTCCATTATCTGCCACTAGATTAATACGCTCTGTTTCAACTTTAAGACTCTCTGCAGCAATTTCAATTAACTCTTTATCCGTTTTTTTCTCTCCAGTAAGCTCTTTCGTTCGCATTTCCGTAGCTCCAATTGCAATTGCCCTTACTTTCTGGTGCTGAGTATCCACTTCTACTTTAACTTCAATGGTGTCAGGATTAGCACCAGATTGTACTGCCTTGCGTACAGCCTCATGCCTTATAGCAAGAATATCTTCTTCCGTTGGATTTGATACGGTACGCTCTACCATATCACGAACCATTGCCAGTGCAACTCCAATTGGAGAGATAACTGCTGCATTTCTTGCAATTTTATATTTACATCCAAGGTACTCTGCAAGGTGGGGCACTACTGATGCTGCTCCACCGCCGCCACCAACAAAATGAATGGCATGCTTGTCTAAGCCATAGTCTCGTATAAATTCGTTTACTACTTTACCATTTTTGATTGCTGATAATTCCAAAACCTTTTTCGCCGTATCTATTACACTAAGTCCCATATTTTTTGCTAAAGGTTCCCAAGCTTTCATAGCTGCTTCTATATTACCATATGCATAATTATCAGGTTGTACATAACCTGCAATGTTAGCTGCACCAGATAGGGTTAATGCAAAGCATTTACCGCCTTCACACTGAATATATCCATAATCCGGATCCCCTTCTTTTGGTTTTATGGTTTTTAATACAGGGTTTTTAATTTCTTCCGTTTTTGCAAAAACTTCATATTCCAGGTTGGCGATATGAGCACTTCGCGGTCCAACATCTACAGCCTTCCCCTGTGATATTTCAATCATACTTCCTCCACCAATACCGACTGTACGTACGTCAAGTGAATTTACATAAGTTTTATGGCCTCCTACTTCTGCGTATTTAACAACTACATTACCATCTTTAACACAGGAGATATCTGTGCTGGTTCCGCCCACTTCAAAGAAAAGACCATCTGTAAGTTTCTCATACATAAGTGCTCCGGCAACACCTGCGGCAGGACCTGAAAGAATGGTTAAAATTGGTCTGCTGCGAACCTCATCTACAGTCATTACACCACCATCACAACGCATTATCATAAGAGGCGCACCAATTTTAGCATTTTTAATACTTTCTTCTGTCATATTAGCTGCATCTAACATCTTAGGAAGGATACTTGCATTAATAACAGCTGTTCTTGTTCTAACTTTAAGTCCATAAAGTTTTGATACATCATTTCCCGCTGTAGCAGGTACTAAATTTTCCTGACAGATATCTAGTACCGCATTTTCATTTTCAGGGTTATCTACACTAAATGCCTCACTAACTACAATGGAGTCAGAGCCTCCAGCTGCTAAATCATCTATGGCTGCTTTAACATTTTCTTTAAAATTGTTCATATCTGCAGTGTTGACAAAGGCATTGTTTGTATAAAGCCATTTGCCAGCAGCTAGTTCGATATTTCCAATATTAGTATCTCCTTTTGATTTCATGCCTTGGATTCCACTACCCAATGTTATAATACCAACTTTTGCAACATCACCTTCTAGAAGTGCATTTGTAGCCTGGGTAGTTCCATGTGCAATGAATATAACATCCTCCGGGAGAATGTTATACTCCTTCATTATTTTCCCAAGTACATCTATAATACCAGCCGCAACTCCTTCCTTTGCTTCATGAGTTGTAGGTGTTTTTACGCTTCCAATTAATTCATATGTCTCATCATTTATAGCTACCGCATCTGTAAAGGTACCACCAACATCAATTCCTATTCTAACTTTCATTGATTTACTCCTTATTTATGTAAATGTCATATTGTTTTCATCATTATTTGCTTAAACTAGAGGGATGTTGCAAAACTGTCATTCTGAGCCCCAAGGACGAAGAATCTCAGTTTAAGGTGAGATTCTTCCAACTTATAATTTCGCTATGCCGAATTTGTCCTCAGAATGACACGCTTTCATAGCAATGCTAAATAGCACCACAATGAATGAAAGGGATTCTTCGCAAATTCAACTTCCTTGAATTTTCCCTCAGAATGACACGCTTTTATAGCAATGCTAAATAGCATCACAATGAATGAAAGGGATTCTTCGCAAATTCAGCTTTGCTGAATTTTTGCTCAGAATAACATACTTTCATAGCAATGACAAAATTTGCACGGAGTGGCAAATTGGGCTTAGAATGACATTTTCATTTTGCAACATCCCATTTCAAATCATATTATTTAAAATAAACTGCTACCATAATAACAACGGAAATTGCTGTAAATATCCAATTATGTATAAATATCTTATTCGTTACGGTTGTTGGTTCAAATCCTACAAAGTTGGAAGCCCAAACAACCTGTGTTGATGTAGGACAAGACATAGTAGGCCAACGCATAGCAGCATAAAATACTGCAGAAAGAGCGGCAACAGGCAGAACTCCTACTGCCAACATACTGGCAGCTAAACCGGCGCCAAGACCAAGAAGATTGAAAGGTCCACGATATAAGCCCATAGGACAAAGAATACAAACAAATAGAATCAGCCCTATTGCAGTTGTTGGTGTTATAGCTGTCATAAATGGTTTAATTGCTGCCTGAGTAGTCGGAGCAGTCATTGCATTAATAAGCATACCGATACCAAACATAAGGGAACAGGTTGGTGCCCCTTCTTTAAAACCTTCATAACAGCACTGAACGATCATACTGGAATATTTAGACCATTTTCCTTTAAAGGTAAAAATCATTGCCCATATAATTCCAAATATAAATACAGTAATAGCATCTAATCTAAATGCTAACATAACACCAACAACAGCCAGAGGTGTTAAACATGCCATTAAACCACGAAATCCTGATACCTTGTATTCTTCAGCTTTTTCTTCTGTATTTTTCTCTATAGGTGCAGCAAAAGCATATTTCTTTCCATTCTTTCTAAAGCTCCAAGCCAAGTAAACAACTGCGTATATGCAGCACATAACAGTAAGAATTACTGCGCATATGTAAAGCTCCTCTTGAGAAACTCCGGTAATATTAGTTATAGCAGCAATGTTAGATGGATTTAAACAGTAACCTCCTGCCATTGCAGCCAAAAATGAGTTTGCAGCAACAATTGGCGGTACACCAACGGATAGCATAATAGGTAATACAATTGTACCAACCATTGCAACAGCACCAGTGCCATAAAGAACAGTAAAAAGGAATACTGTAACAGCGCAAAGTGCCAAAGAAACAATTAGTGGTTTATCTCCTCCAAATTCTGCAGCTTTTTTAATGATAGTGTCTGTAACACCGGTTCGATACAAAATCTGAGATAACCAGCAGCTAAATAAAATTGCTACATATGTACCTGATAATTTAAGAGCACCTGATGAGATTACAAAAGTAAGTATACCCTCATCACCCTTTAATGGAAGCCCCACAACAATTGCGATTAAAACAGCCATAAGCGGTAATGCAAGAACTGTAGGAATCTTCCTTGCTATCATAAGAAGAGCTACAGCTGCAAAAATTAATACTACAATAATACCTGTTAACATTACTAACTTCTCCTTTCTTTTTACCTAATTAAATTTGTCTTAACATAAAACAGCTTGTGCTTTTTATACTCACCTCCATCTTCTTACTCCATTTTTTTAATATTTCATTCGCTTCAATTTATTAACTCGTTTTATTAATCCAATTTACAAAACGAATTTGTTTATATTATAGTCATTTAGTTTTCGATTGTCAATTATATAATATCTTGTTTCGACAAAAACTTTTAAGGAACCTTTAGGAAACTTTTAAGGAAAGGTTACAGTTTAGCCTGTAGGATGCCACTGGCTGAACTGAATAGAAAAAGGCAATATAACATGCATAATTTCCTATTTATACATTTTTTCATATAAAACATAAAATACTTGTATGTTTTGCAAAATCATGTTAATATAAGTTTTATAAATCAAAAGATTTTTTACTACAAAAGGGAGGCAAAATGAGAGTAAATATGGGAGATAAAATAGAAAATAAGAATATAAACAATTTAGAAATCAAAAAAATAAATCGTACAAATATATACCAACTCCTGCGAAATAATAGTGGTTTGGCTAAACAAGATATTGTTAACAATCTTCATTTATGCCTGCCTACCATATCTCAAAACATTAATGAGCTGCAGAGTGAAGGCTTGGTTGAAATAGCAGGATCTATCGGTAATACAGGAGGTCGTCGTGCAAAGGCATACGGAATAATTAAAGATGCCCGAACTGCAATTGGTCTTGATATCACTAAAAATCACGTTGCTGTTGTAGCCATCGATCTTACAGGCTCAATTATAGAATGTGTACGGACAAGAAAGAAATATGAACGTACAGATGAATATTATCAGTATATCGGTAACTTGGTTAATACATTAATCGAAAAAGCAAATTTAAATAGAGAGCAAATTCTTGGTGTTGGTATTGGCATTCCCGGTCTTGTTACCCAGGACCATCAGACCGTATTTTTTGGTGAAATTCTTAACTTTACTAATGCCACATGTAGTGAATTTTCAAAATATATTCCTTACAAAACTGCATTATTTAACGATGCTAATGCGGCAAGTTTTGCAGAAATTTGGGCTAGTAAAGAGATTACTAACGCTTTTTATATAATGCTTAGTAATAATATTGGTGGATCTATCGTTATTAATAATCAAATCTATGCAGGTGAACACTTGCGCAGTGGTGAAGTAGGACATCTTAAATTAGTTCCTAACGGAAAACAATGCTATTGCGGTCAGAAGGGCTGTGTTGATTCCTATTGTGCTGCCACTGTGCTTTCATCTGCAACAGATGGTAATTTGGAAAGCTTTTTTTCTTTACTAAAGATTGGTGATAAGGAAGCTTCCAGGCTATGGGATGAATACTTAGATTATTTAGCAATAACCGTTAACAATCTTCATATGTTGTTTGATTGTAAAGTTATATTAGGAGGATATGTAGGAGAATATATGGGAGATTATATGGAAGAATTTCGAGAGCGGGCAAAAAAGCTTAATTCATTTGTTGATAATGCAGATTATCTTATGGGATGTACTTACAAAACAGAAGCAATTGCTGCTGGCGCTGCTTTGAACTTTATCTCTGATTTTGTTAATTCAATTTAACAAACCCTGATATCGTTTACCGCCAAAGTGCAAAAGAGCATTATCAATACATCGGGATGCATAAGTAGCAAGTCTTATACCTTTATCTGAATCAAAGGTGTCTATGGCTTTGATCAATCCGATAGTGCCAATCGATATCAGGTCATCTATGTCTTTATCCGCCGTATTATACTTTTTAACAATATGTGCAACCAGACGGAGATTTCTTTCAATTAGGATGTCTCTTGCTTCCTTATTACCTTCCTTACATAGGTTCAAGATATCCGTTTCTTCCTTGGCGCTCAGTGGTTTTGGAAATGATTTCACTGAATAAGCACCTCATGATTAGAGTTTATTATTAATCTATGTTAATAGGACCAATTAAGTGCCTTTCCTACAATATATTCACAAGATAATTCTTAATTCTTTTAGTAAACTTTATAAAAAGTTATCGCATTAACTTAACGTACGTACGCTTTGCCTTGCAGTTTATTGAAAACTCAGAAAGCGTGAATTGGATTTTTGCAATGACTCAATTTATGCTTTGCAGGATAAGGTGGTGTATAT
>CALDJN010000371.1 GCA_937901695.1 uncultured Anaerocolumna sp. | reverse complement strand
ATAAGCAGAACAGCAGATTTTATGAAATTTACAGCAGATACGGCTAAAAGTATACATGGAGAAAGTATTCAAGGTGATAACTTCTCAGGTTTTAATAAAGAAAAGGTGGCAGTTGTAACAAGGGAGCCGGTAGGAGTGGTTCTTGCTATATCACCATTTAATTATCCAATCAATTTGGCATCATCTAAAATAGCACCTGCATTAGCAGCTGGTAATTCAGTCGTATTTAAACCGGCAACAACAGGAGCTCTATGTGGTACCAAATTAGTGGAAATATTTAAAGAAGCTGGACTCCCAGATGGCGTATTAACCATAGTTACCGGTAGAGGCTCTGAAATAGGCGATTATATTGTATCACATCCAGACATTAATTTTATAAATTTTACCGGCAGTACAGAAGTGGGAGAACATATTTCTAAAATGACTACTATGATTCCTTTATTAATGGAATTAGGTGGGAAAGATGCTGCCATTGTATTAAAAGATGCAAACTTATCCTTTGCAGCAAAGAATATCGTATCTGGAGCATTTTCATACTCTGGTCAAAGATGTACCGCAGTTAAAAGAATATTAGTTTTAAATGATGTGGCCGATGAATTAATTGTAAAATTAAAAGAACTAATTGAGAAACTGAAAATAGGTAATCCTTTGGAAGAACAAGTAGATGTAGTACCTTTAATTAATGAAAGAGCGGCAGATTTTGTATGGAATCTAATTGAAGATGCTAAAGAAAAAGGTGCAAAGCTGATTTGTGGTGCCAAAAGGGAAGGTAATTTGATATATCCAACTTTATTGGATTATGTAACAACTGATATGAGAGTTGCGTGGGAAGAGCCTTTTGGACCTGTGTTACCAATATTACGTGTTGAATCCATTGATGAAGCCATTCAACTTGCCAATGCTTCCGAATATGGTTTGCAAAGTTCCGTATTTACAGAAAATATTGAAGATGCATTTTATGTTGCTTCTAAATTAGAGGTTGGAACAGTGCAAATCAATAATAAGACAGAACGTGGACCAGATCATTTCCCATTCTTAGGTGTTAAAAAATCAGGTATTGGTACTCAGGGAATTCGCTATTCCATTGAGGCTATGACAAGAGTAAAGGCTACTGTTATTAATTTACATCATTAAACCAAGCCTTTTTATAATTAAATATTCTAATAAATCACCTAACGAGTTTAGTTTGGTAATATTCTAAGCTTGTTAGGTGTTTATATGTAAAATACGTTAGAAATGTGCTTACCATAAGATGCCAATAAAAAAGTTTTTTAAAAGTGTTGACAATATTGGCTTAAGATGTTAAAATTTTTACTGTTGCTCGGCAAACACGGCTCCATGGTCAAGCGGTTAAGACACCGCCCTTTCACGGCGGTAACAGGGGTT
>CALDJN010000370.1 GCA_937901695.1 uncultured Anaerocolumna sp. | reverse complement strand
ATGCTTTCATAGTAGTGACATGCTTTCATAGTAGTGACATGCATTCTTAGCAATGACATGTTTTCATAGCAAAGATAAGCTTTCATAGTAATGACATGCTTTCAAAGGAATAACACACTTTCCTTGTAAAGACAAATTTTATTTTGTAACAGCCCCTTTGAATCAACTGACTTTGGAGGAGCATATTAAATATTCTTAAATTGAGCCATATATAAGTCGTAGTACATTCCCTTTTTCTCTAATAATTCCTGGGCACTGCCCTCTTCTTTGATACCGCCATCATCAATTACAAAGATGCGGTCTGCCTTTTGTATGGTTGAGAGGCGGTGAGCAATAACAAAGGAGGTTCTTCCTTTTAATAAAGCTTCGATTCCTTGCTGCACTAAGATTTCTGTATGAGTATCTATACTGGAAGTTGCTTCATCAAGGATTAAAATTTTTGGCATGGATACCATGGTTCTTGCAAATGCTAATAACTGCCGTTGACCAATGGATAATCCGCTGCCTCTTTCTTTTAGTTCTGTATCATAACCTTTTTCTAATTTTATAATAAAGTCATGAGCATGAACTGCTTTAGCAGCAGCAATAACTTCTTCGTCTGTGGCGTCTAATTTTCCATATCGAATATTATCCTTAACAGTTCCTGAGAATAAGAAGTTATCCTGGGTCATAACACCCATTTGCCTTCTTAAGCTTTCAATGGTTACATCCTTTACATTGTAGCCATCAATAAAAAGATCACCCTCCTGAATATCATAAAAACGGCTGATAAGATTAACAATAGTTGTTTTTCCTGCACCGGTTGGTCCTACAAGAGCTATGGTTTCACCGGGATTTACGTGAAAGCTTACGTCATTTAACACCTTTGTATCTTTATCATAGGCAAAGGACACATGGCTAAAATCAATATCACCTTTTATCTCAGGTATTTCAATAACTTTATCCCTATCAGCAATTTCAGGCTGGGTATCTAATATTTCAAAGATACGTTCTGCGCCGGATATATTGGTTACCAGTTGGTTATAAAAATTACTTAAATTCATAATTGGTCTCCAAAACATAGATATGTAGGAGCCAAATGCAAGAAGAGTACCAACTGGTACGGAATCCCTGCCAATCATTTTTACACCAACAAAATATAAGCTTACGGTTCCAAGTCCCCAGCAAAAATCAATGGCAGAGCCAAAAGCGTCATTTAATAGAATTGCATCTATAAAAGATCCTCTGTGTTCCTTTAATAATTGGTCAAAATCCTCTTCCGTTTCATTTTCAGCGGTAAAGCTTTGAATAATACGCATACCAGATAAATCTTCGTGTATAAATGCATTTAGGTTGGAGCTTTTTTTACGGTGAATCTGCCATCTGACATGGGAGTATACCTGAATAAACCACATGGCAATGATTAATATTGGCAAACTAATCATAGAAGCTAATGCAAGCTTATAATTTTTTACCAGCATGATAGTGACTACTCCACATATGGATATAAAATCAGGAATTAAAGTAGTAACACTGTTGGATAAAACATCTTTTAGTGAATTTACGTCACCAATAATACGTGCCAGAATCTTTCCGGTTGGTCTACTGTCAAAGAAACTAAAACTTAGTTTTTGTATGTGTTCATAAAGTTCTTGCCTAATTGTCAGTAATACATTATTGGAAATTCTGGACATAATGTAGATTCTTAGTTTTACCATGCAAACATATATAATATTTATAATAATGGAAAATATACCAAGTTTAATTAATCCGTCCCTATCTTTATTTGCTATATGAACATCAATGGCACGTTCAATAATTAAGGGATTAATTAAGGTTATGGTTACAATACATGCCATAATTAAAAGTACGATTATAATTTCCTTTTTATATACAAGTAAGTATTTGAATAATCTAAGGAGAGTTGTTAATTTCCCTTTACTTACGGATTCCTCGTCATCGCGAGTTGCATTTATAGACATTACATCACCTCCCTAGGTGTTAAACATTCAGGTGCATTTATAGTAGGAGGTTTTAAGTCCTCTTCCCGTAGTTCGCTGGCACCTTTATTATATTCTTCCATTTCTTTTTGAAAATCTTTATTTAAGATATCTCCATACTGTGCCATATATGTTTCATAGTACAGACCTTTTTTCTTTAACAAATCATTATGAGTACCTCTTTCTGCGATGGAACCTTCCTCTAAAATAATGATTTCATCTGCGTTACGAACGGCGGAGATTCTATGAGCAATGATAATTTTCGTTGTATCATTTAATTCATTTAAGGATTTTTGAATCGAATGCTCTGTTTCCATATCTAAAGCAGAAGTGGAGTCATCTAATATAAGTATTGGATTTCTTTTTGCTAATGCTCTGGCAATACTGATTCTTTGCTTTTGACCGCCGGATAAACCAACGCCTCTTTCACCTATAATAGTTTCATATTGTTTATCCATTCTTTCAACGAAATCTTTGGCCTGTGCATTATCAATAGCATAGGCTACATCTGCCTCACCTATATAATCCCGTTTACCCAGTTTTACATTATCACTAACCGTATCAGAGAAAAGGAAAACATCCTGCATGACTAAAGATATATTGCTTCGCAGCTCATTTAAAGTTAAGTTTTTGATGTTTACCCCGTCTAATTTTATTTCTCCTTCGTCTACATCATAAAATCTTTGGAGTAAATTTATAATGGTAGATTTACCTGCTCCGGTTGCACCCATAATACCAATGGTTTTTCCCGCCTCAAGTTTAAAGGTTATGTCAGATAATATCTGCTTTCCATTTTGGCTAAAGAAGACGTGATTGAATTCAATGTTGCCTTTTACTTCATTTAATATGGTAGGGCTGCCTGATTCCTGAATAACAGGTTTTTCCTCATAGATTTTTTTAATTCTTTTATTGGATGCAAATGCTGAAGCAACATCATTGGTTAACCAGCCCAGCATTTCCATGGGCCATACAATGTTAGTAGAATATTCAGTAAAGGCTCCTAAGGTACCAAGAGTTATTTCACCTTGTAAAACTAAAATACCTCCATATATAATAGTTAAAACGGGCATAAGTTTAGAAATAAACTGAAAAAATGGATAATACTTTACAAGTACCTTTGATTGTTTCATGTTTAAGTCATAATACTTTTTATTGTGAGATAGGAATTTTTGAATTTCAAACTTTTCCCTTGCAAAGGCTTTCACGGTTCTGACACCGGACAGATTTTCTTGTGCTACTCTATTTAAAATAGAATTTTCCTCACTTATATCTTCATAAACACCGCCAAGCTTATTTTCCATTAATATAGCAAGAAAACCTACGATAGGCATTGCAATTAAAGGGATAATAGTTAACTTAAGGCTAAGATTGATCATGCAATAAATAACCAAACTAGTATGAATAATGACTTCTATCACTAGCATTCCAATAAACCCTAACGCACCCCACAACTTATCTACATCATCTTTTACTCTTGACATTAATTCACCTGAATTATTTTTATCAAACAATTGGACGGACAGTCCTTGAATATGGCGAAATAAGGTTCTACGGATATCGCAGGCAATTTTGGAACTTACAAGGTCAAAGGTTAATTCCTTTAAGTATTGAAAGATACATCTTCCAATGCCAACCAAAAGAATACCTAATAATAGTTTTGTCAGAAGTTCTACTTTTCCATCTTGTATAACGTCGTCAATAATACGCTTGGTAATTTGCGGTGATAATAAATCTAATGAAACACTGATAACCATACATATAATACCGAATGCATAGAAATACCAATATTTAAATATATAACTTGATATTTTTTTCATAATTTCCCCCATTTCGAATGTACTTATCATATACATAAGTACTTAAACTTTTCTTCCTCTAAATTAAGAGCAACCTTTTTTGGGCAAAAAATAAGCCGTAAGGTAAGACACCTACGGCAAATAAACGAATCCCATTAAAATATTTTAAACCTGCATAAAGAATAAATATGCAGTATCCAAATTATTAGGTCAATCTATTTTAGAGGTAAACTTACATAATGTGTTACATATAAAATTGTTTTGCTCACTTTTTAACTTAATCATGATTTTACCTCTCTTTCTTTTATAGTCTTTCCATATTATAGCACAGATGTTTATAATGTCAATAAATTTATTAAAATTTTTAAAAATAAATAAGTCATATTAACCAAGCTTATAAAATAAAAAAATAATTCATGAATTAA
>CALDJN010000369.1 GCA_937901695.1 uncultured Anaerocolumna sp. | reverse complement strand
TGGTGTACTGAATGTATATTGGCTTTTACCAATATATTTTATAATGGAAGCATCCGTTCCCGTCTCTTCTTTTACTTCACGGATAGCCGTTTCCTTATATTCTTCGCCTTCCTCCACAGTCCCCTTCGGTAGAACCCATCCTTCATATTTATTCTTATAGTTCTTATACAGTAGTAAAATCTTCCCTCTGAAAATAACTACACCGCCACAGCTCGTTGCTTCAATCATCGCAATTCCTCCTGTATTATGGTGTGTCGACTTATCTAGAAATCATTATATTTCATTTTCCATAAAAGTTCAACTAAAATTTATGCATTTCGCACAAACCTCCATAATAAAGGGCTAAAGCGGATTATTCCCACTTGTCTATAGGCAAGTCCTACTTCCCTTATGAGGCTAAATCACTATTTAAAATAAGCATCAAATATCTTTGAAGCTATGGGTACCGCATATGCACTGCCAGTTCCGGCACTTTCTACAATAATACTTACAACAATCTCCGGTTTTTCAGCCGGTGCAAATCCTACATACCAGGAATGGGGACGTTTACCGTCTTGATGTTCTGCAGAGCCAGTTTTTCCAGCTGATGTATACTTTTTACCACTTAAGGCATCCGCCGTTCCTGTTTTAACTGTTTCCTCCATAAAAGAAGTCAAGATTTGAGCCTCTTCCGGAGTCATAAGAGTTTTATATATTTCAGGCATATATTTCTTTACCACAGTTCCATTTACATTCTCAACATGGTCAACTACATAAGGCTTCATCATGACTCCACCATTTGCAACGGTAGACGTAATGAGTGCCGCATGAAGGGGCGTTATTTGTGTTTTTCCCTGACCAATTACAGTTTGAGGCATCTCATTTACATTGGAGGAGCCTGATATTGTAAAACTACTTGGGTTATATGGCAAATTAGTAGGCAGGTTGGAATTAAATAAAAAGGAATCGCAAAGTTCTCGGAAGGATTTCATGTTAATCTTGGTACCCATATTTGCAAAAGAAGTATTGCAAGATTCCGAAAAGGATTTCTTAATATCTACTGTTCCATGGCTTTCATTATTATAACAGTGAATTTTAACGCTATTAAAAACATCTTCTCCAGTGCAATTATACTTATAATCATTATAGTCTGGATTTTCTCTCATATATTCTAATACGGTTAATATTTTAAATATAGAACCTGGAGGATATAGACCCTGAGTAGCCCGATTAATCAAAGCAGAATTGTTTTCTTTATCTTCTACTAGTTTTTCCCAATTACTGTTAATTTCATTTGGATCATAATCCGGTTTTGAAACCATGGCAAGTATTTTTCCTGAAGAAGGCTCCATTACAACTATGGCTCCTTTTTGATTACCTAAAGCATCATAGGCAATCTCCTGTAGTTTCGTATCTAATGTAGCTACTACATTATCTCCAATATTCTTTTCACCGGATAATTCATTAAATATTTGAACAAATGCATTATCGTTAGATGTTAACAAGTGGAAGTTTTCTATAGATTCTATACCTGTTTTTCCTTTAGAGAATCTGCCAACCACATGGGAATACATGTTTCTGTAAGGATAAAGCCTGGTTTCATTTCCTTTATCATCTACAACTGTTTCCGCTAATGTTTTTCCATCTGCCGATAAGATTTTTCCTCTTACTATATGTTCTGCCAAAAGATCATGACGTTTGTTATAGGGGTTATTGATAACCTCATTGCTTTTTGAAATCATAAAATAAGAAAAATATCCAATTACTAATACAAATAATCCTACAAACATATAAGTAATATGAATAATCTCTCTATTTTTCCCATCTTTCTTAACTTTAGCTTCCTCCAGTTCCCCACTGTAAGCGGAAGTATTGCCTTGATTTTCCTTATTTTCTTTTGACCTATTGTTATGAAACGGAAATATTTTATTATTTTTTTGCTTTTTGGGGTTTTCTTCTCTTCTTTTCAATTTTCTCATTCCTATCTTGATTCATTATAAATAATCCTTGTATAATACTAAACATGATAACACTGCTTAATATGGAACTACCGCCATAACTGACTAAAGGCAAGGTAACTCCTGTAGAAGGAATAAATTTAGTAACTCCTCCAATGGCTAAAAATACTTGGAACATATACAAGGTACTTAAACCTAATGCTAATAACTTGTAAAATAAATCCTGTATCTTCATGGAAATGGTAACAAACATTAGAAAGCAGCTTATATAAATTAAGATTAGTAATATTGCAAAAAATCCACCCATTTCTTCTGATATGGCAGAGAATATAAAATCACTGTCTACAACGGGTATACTGGTTGGAAGTCCCTGATATAGCCCCATGCCAAACCATCCCCCTGTTCCTATGGCAAATAAGGATTGGGATACTTGATATCCCTCATTATCAATTAATTTCCACGGGTCTCGCCATGCCGCTACACGAACTCGAACGTGGCTAAACATATGATAAGCCAAATAGGAGGCAACACAACCCGCTCCAAGTCCAGCGAAAAAATACAAAGGCTGTGAAGTAGCAATATATAACATAATTAAATAGGTTACGAAGAATATTAAAGCCCCACCTAAATCTTTTTCTAAAACTAATATCAATACATGGGCTGCTGCCAGTACGGTAACTACAACAACGTATTTAAAATCCTGCCTTTTTGATAATAAGGAGGCAATGCAAAATACAAAAATGATTTTTACGAATTCAGAAGGTTGAAAAGTAAATCCCAGAATAGTTATCCAGTTGGTTGCTCCATAATTGGAAACTCCTAGGAATAAAACGGATAATAATATTGCAATGCCAAGTGCTCCATATACCCAGCCATATTTCTGCAGTTTCTTTATTTTTTCTATTATAATTGGCACAACAATGCATATAACAATGGATAAGGTTGCAATAGCAAACTGTTTCATTGCTTTATCAAAATTCAAGCGTGTAAGCATTACATAACCAATCGTTAATAATAGCATCATATTATTTAATAAAAGCTTTGAAATATTACTGTAAATCCAAGGATAGATGGCAAAGATTATACTCATTGCTGCCACCTGTACAATATATAATTCTACAACTTTTAAGCTGCTAGTATTTAAAAATATAACGACATAGCAAACAAAGTGAAACAGGTATATAATACGTTTCATCTTCCTATAAATTTTATCCTTTTTATCCTTATCAGTTAAACTAAAAACACGAAATGCATTGTACGTGTAAAAAGCGATAATAACAATATTCAGATATTTTGATATTTGAGTGAATAAATTTATCAAATTAGTTTAGCCTCACTTTATTCTATACCTCTTTTAAAATGCCCTCTGGTATAATTTTTTATTTCTTCAACCTGATCATTATGATATACATATCTTTGAATAAAGGAATAAATCATTTTACTGGTTTCCTCCGGCGTTTCGAAAGTAAAATTCAATCGTATATGTTCCGTTTTTAACCTGAGTACCTGTTCTTCATAACTTAATAAAGATAGGCACTGACTATTATAAATGGTATTATAACATTCCCTGCAATGTCTCCTTACTTGAAAATCTTTATCAAAACGGTCCATTAATTCTATTTTATCTGTGTCTATTAAGCAGCAAGGTTCATCACTTGTTTTCGTGTAATTCTTATTGATTCCCCCGGAAGAAGTCTTTGCAAGACATTGGGCGGAAACCATTAAGGGTATTTTCCCATATACAATTACATCATAAAATATACCAGCTAACTCCTTTAATTCGGAGTAATTCAATTCAACAGGAGCTGTCAGTTTTTTTATGCCTAATTCTCTCCAAAATACTGCCGCCTGTTGGTTCATTACATATAAATTATAGTCTGTAATAAGGTCTTTTCCTGATTGTTTCATATTTAGTACAGAATTGACAAAATCATATTCCTCTAAGTTTCGTAAAATATAACCATCTATAGTATTATCTTCCAGTATGTTTTTATTCTGCTTATAAAGCTCATATGTTGCTTTTCTAAAAATGTGTGGAAGTACTATATAACATTGCTTATTGCTTTCTTTTACTTCTTTCGTTAACTTTAGTAAATCAGAAAATGGTACAATATCACTATCTATATATATGTTAGTTACTTCTGGATAACTGCAGGCTGCAGATAATTGACTTTTATCAGAAATAGATACGCTTATACCAATTCTGTCTTTCTCTGGATTTTCCACTTTATGATACGTTTCGTTCCTAGCAGCCGGCATTCTCCTATATTGGCCGGATATGGCTTCTGTTAGGGCTTCTATACCCTGCCGTCTTAATTCATTTAATTTTTGAACAGGTATAAACGGATTTCCTTGTATATTAACCTGAAGTTCTTCAAATACATAGGAGGTTTCATTGGTTTTCATAAGTTGCTTGCGAATCTTGTCCTCTGTCATTGGTTGATTCTTAGCTTCTTCTACCAAATCCCCACTGACCTTAATATGAACACCTCTGCAATTTAACTCTAAGCAGATTGGCTTATTAACACTAATGTTTACTTTCCCTCTAATAGGCACTTTTACTTCTTCTTTTAAATAGCGTTCTCCTAAGTCATCCAATAAAGAATTATTCTTTGTTCGATAAACCAAATATCCAGGTTTAACCAGCAAACCTTTTCCTACATTAACGGAATATATATTACCAGCCTTTTCACCATTTTTCACAGTAAACTCGAACAGTTTTTCTTCCTCACGGATTTCTAAAATATCCTGGGGATTAATACTCTGGATTAACTGAATCTGAACCTTACTGCCATTAACGCTTTTTACTTTTCCAACATGAACGCCGCTATGATTAGGACGGCTTAAAGATATCATATTTCGCCCATTTCGATTTACAAAGTATCCTTGTGAGAAACCACCACGATTATATAGGTCTTGTAGGAATAGGGTATCTTCCCTTAACTCCCCTTTATGATCTTGCAGGTACCTTTCATATTTTTCTTTACCATATTCCAGATACCTGTCTACATATTTTCGATACATATAGGTAACACCTGCAGCATATTCCGGACGTTTCATTCGTCCTTCTATCTTAAAGGAATCAATTCCTGTTTCTATTAATTCTGGAATCATATCTATGGTACTGATATCTTTTGGACTAAGCACATACTTGTCTTTATCCGAATTAAGGACATTATTATCACCTTTTAGCCTGTAAGGCATTCTGCAAGGTTGTGCACATCTTCCTCTATTACCACTTCTGCCTCCAAGCATACTGCTCATTAAACATTGACCGGAATAGCAATAACAAAGTGCTCCATGAACAAAAGTTTCAATTTCTAAATCGGTGCCCTTACGAATATTTGCAATTTCCTCCAAACCTAATTCTCTGCTGGTAACCAGCCTGGTGAGTCCCATTTGTTTTAATACATTAGCACCTTCTGCCATAGTAAGTGTCATCTGGGTACTTGCATGTATATCCATATTAGGAAAATTCTCATGTATAAAATGTAAAACGCCTACATCTTGTACAATTACCGCATCAATTCCCTGTTCATAATACTTTACTAAATAATCATATAATTCTTGTTCAAGTTCTGAATTCTTTAACAATGTATTGACTGTTAAATAT
>CALDJN010000368.1 GCA_937901695.1 uncultured Anaerocolumna sp. | reverse complement strand
CATTGGTAAAAATGGCATGGCATAATCTGCAAATGATAAACAATACATCGATAATGATATGTTTGTAAGTATATATATAACTGTATATGCTCCAGTCCATCTCTCTCCTAATAATGAGCCTATTACAGAATAAGCTCCTCCCCTGAATCTTGCAGCGGTATTAATTAAAGTTAGTGGATACCATGAAATCAGTACCATTACCGCTGATAACACGAAGGCTATTGGAACAGACCTA
Organism: uncultured Anaerocolumna sp.; assembly: GCA_937901695.1. Lineage (GTDB taxonomy): Bacteria > Bacillota > Clostridia > Lachnospirales > Lachnospiraceae > Anaerocolumna. The sequence continues at coordinate 1,375 of CALDJN010000368.1, read as the reverse complement.
CCGGTCATTCCGATGGCTACCCCTGTTAACGACATAATTCCTGCACCAATAATCTGCCCTGTAGAAGCACCCATTAAATCCCAAAATCCCAGTGTTCTCTTTAAATCTTTGGTCGAAGTTAATCCGTTTGACATATCCCCATCTCCGTTCAAATATTATTCTTAATCCTATTATGCTTCACTGGAAGTAGTACAATATGCTTCATTTACAGCTCTGCAAAGTCTATTTAAACCTTCTTCCAGTAACGTTCTTGGACATGCAAAATTTAATCTCATGAATCCAGCTCCACCTTCACCAAACCATGTGCCGCCATCTAAAGCTACTTTTCCTTCATGGGCAATTAATTTTTCTAGTTTTTCTCCATCTGTTTCATAAGCTCGTAAATCAATCCACCCTAAATATGTTGCCTGCGGTTTTATCATCTTTGCCTTTGGCAGGTGTTCTGCTAAATATGAATGTATGAATTCAATATTTGCTTCAAGATATCTTAAAAGTTGTTCTAACCATTCCTCACCTTCGTTATAAGCTGCCTCTAATGAAACTATGCTTAATGGATTTTGTCCGCCTATGTTATTTTTCTCCAGGATCCTTCTATATCTTTCCATAAATTTAGGATTAGGAATGATAATATTAGACGATTGCATTCCTGCTAAGTTAAATGTTTTACTTGGGGCTGTACATGTTATTGAGTTCATCGCAAATTCTTCACTTAAGGAAGCAAACATTATATGCTTATTCCCTGAATAAACTAAATCATTATGAATTTCATCAGAAATAATTAGGACATCATTTTCTAAACATATTTGACCTAGTTTTATTAATTCTTCCTTAGTCCAAACCCTTGATACCGGATTGTGAGGACTACATAGAATAAACATTTTTACCTTTGGATCTTTAGCTTTTTCTTCGAAGTCGCAGAAATCGATTTCATAGTATTCACCATTAAATTTCAAAGGATTATTTACTGCATGACATCCATTGTTTTCTATTGATCTTTTAAAAGGATAATATACAGGCTGTTGAATAAGTACCTTATCTCCTGGTATACAAAAAGCCTGAACTAAGTAATTTACTGCTGGAACTACCCCAGGAGTATATTCTATCCACTCTTTTTTAATCTCCCAGTTAAAACGCTTTCTTGTCCAATTAATTATTGCTTCAAAATATGAATCTGTTCTTTTGCTATAGCCGTATATTCCGTGTTCTGCACGCTTGACTACAGCTTTTACAATGGGATCAGCTGCTTTAAAATCCATATCAGCTACCCAAAATGGCATTAATTCTGCCTCACCAAACATTGATTGCAATGTCTCTGAATCCCACTTTGATGAGTTTGTTCCTGTTCTGTTAATTACTTTGTCAAAATCATACTTCA
>CALDJN010000367.1 GCA_937901695.1 uncultured Anaerocolumna sp. | reverse complement strand
CTCTCCGGTTCCTCCGCCCTATGGCGGCACGAATATTTCAGCTTCCCTTTTGGGTTGCTAATTTAATTATTGTAAAATGCCCATTTCTTACGTGCCAGCTGGATCAGCGATACAAATACCGCGATAATTGCCAGCATAATCCAGGACATTGCAGATGCATATCCCTGTCTGCCCACCGTAAAACCGGTATAGTAGACGTTATAACCCAGGTAATTCGTATTATATCCGCCGCCGGTCATCAGCATTGGCTGTACAAATATCTGAAATCCGGCGATAGTAGCTGTTAACAAATTGTAAAAAAAGATCGGTGAAATAGCCGGAATAGTAACGTGAAAAAACTTTGTTATTGCGTTTCCGCCATCGACATCAACGGCTTCATATAGCTCCACTGGTACATCCGTTAAAGAGGACAGGAATATGATTACCGTACCTCCAACGCTCCACATTCCCATAATTGCCAGACCTGCCGTTGCCCATTGATAATCATGAAACCAGTCCGGTCCCTCTATCCCAATCAGGGATAGCAGCATATTGAAAACGCCGGACGGCCCTAACAGCTGCTTCCATAGGTAAACAACGGAAACGATGCTGACAAGGGTAGGAATATAATACAAAGCACGGAATACTTTTCTTCCCGGAACCTTAGCATTCAACAATAGGGCGAGCGATAACGAAAACAGCAGATTAAGCGGTACGCTAAGGCAGACATATTCCACCGTGTAAAGCGCGCTTTTCCAAAACTCCGGATCGGTCAGGATGGTCTTATAGTTTTGCAGCCCTCTCCACTCAACAACCATGGAGGAGGTAGTTGCATTTGTAAAAGACAGATAGAAGGAATAAATCAATGGAAAAGCCGTCAACAGAACAAAGCCGATAATCCATGGTGATGCAAAAATTACACCAATTACTGCCTCCCGGTCGTTATATTTATTTGATTTTTGTTTTTTCTTTCCGTTTGTCATTTTAAACTCATTTCTGCACGGCTTTTTTAGAAGTATGGAGTTTGTGGATGCCGCGCAGACACAAACTCATTGATACAAACTTCCCAGTATAAATTATGCTTTTCAATCATTCACATTTTAGTAGGATGCCTTTAGCTTTTCTATTGCCTTTTCTGAATTAGTAAGTGCTTCCTCTACGGTATACTTATCTGCTACCATATCTGTTACAATATTTTGAACTTCTCCCCACCAATTCGGGGCATTATATATATACTGATAAGGCTTTCGATAAGACATTTCTGTAAGCACCACCTGTTTTACAGGATCTGTTATTTCCTTGAATAAATCATCGTAAATCTTTGTATTGGCCGGCATATTACTCGATTCAGTAAGTACTTCTTTCTGAATTTCATCACTACACATATATTTGGTAAATTTCCATGCAGCTTCCTGCACCGCCTTACTTTTCTTAGAAAGTCTGTTAGCAATTTCAATAGAAAAACCACCGGTAAAATTAAATCTGTTTTCTTCTATATGATCGTAAGGAATCGGAGCCGCCCCAAGATGAAGCTGTTTTTCTTCCGGAAGACGGTCATTCTGCCAAGGAACTTCATTCGTTGAAATCATCATAGCAACACTTTTGTTCCAAAAAAGGTTGGTCGTACTTTCCCCGGCAGAGCCAAGAAATGCATTTACCTTTGCTGCAGGGAAGGTATGAGTCAGGTTGAACCAGGTTTCAAATCCTTTCCGTACTCCAGGGTCAGTTGTAATAGTGGAATTGCCGGATTCATCAAAGAAATCGCCGCCTTTATTCCATACTGTGTTAACAAACATACAATTACCAACCGCTACATCAAATCCCAGCTGAGTGATTTTACCATTCTCCTGTTTCGTCAACAATTCCTGATATGCCTGCAGTTCGTCCCAGGTCTGCGGTGCCCGGACATTACCATCTTTATCAATCAAATCCGAAGGCTTTCCTGTAATTGTACTTCCCTCCAGCTGCGCTGCCTTGGTAGCAAGCCACTGTGCATCTGTAGTTTGACTCAGCTCATTTACCAGATCGACATTATAATAAAGAATACGGTTATCCAAAGCATATGGCAATCCATATACCTTATCCTCATAGGTCATAGGAATCAGGTCTTCTTTGAAAAAGTAATCTGCATTCATTGACTCATCAAAGAACTGCGACAGCTCCATAGATACTCCGCCCTTTGCACGATCCGTATTATCTTTAATGGTCTGGATATAGATATCCGGTCCATTCGGATCCGTCATTGATGTTGTAATTTTCGTGAAATAGTCCCAGAATGAAATTCCCGTATAGTCAATATGGATACCTGGATTCTCCTGTTCAAACCGGTCAATAACGGAACATGTCCAAGCATAGTTTGGATCTCCTTCCGGATATATGGACCAGAATTGTAGATTAACGTCACCATTCTCCCCTTTCCCTGAAGATGAACAAGCTGTCATTGCTGCTGTGGCAAGTATCGCGATTGCCAGCAGGCAGATTAGGGTCTTAATTTTTCTTTGCTTCATATGATCTCCTCCATTATAATTAAAAAGTCTATTACTAAGAAAATGGGTTGCTCCCCCATTTAACTTATCCCTTAACCGCACCGGACTTCATGCCTTCCAAAAAATATCTCTGGCAGAATATAAAAATGATTATATTTGGTAACATCGAAATGATGGAACCGGCCATCAGCAGACTCCAGTTTGTACTTTGCTGTGAAAAAAATGCTCGTAATCCTAATGCAACCGTAGTCAAATTGCTATCATTGATATAAATCAGCGGCCCCATATAATCATTCCAGGAAAAAAGGAATGCAAAGACAGCAACCGTCGCAATGACCGGTTTCGAAAGCGGTAACATAATTTTCCGCCATATGGACAGCTCTCCTGCACCATCGATCTTTGCTGCTTCATTAATTTCCTTTGGAACACCTCTAAAAAATTGTTCAATGAGAATGATATTGCCCGCCCCGCCTCCTAAGAATGCCGGCAAAATCAGTGGCCACCAGGAGTTCGTCAGCCCCATGGAGCTGTACATTTTGTAGGTAGGGATCATCAGAACCGATGCCGGTATCATCATGGTTACAAGCATAATGGAATAAGCTAACGTTCTGCCAGGCCATCTAAGTTTTGCAAAGGAGTACGCAACTAGGGAAGCGGATATGGTTGTACCAATAACGGTAAGCCCGGTGACAATTCCACTGTTAAAGAAATACCTTAAAAAGGGAATCTGTCGAAAGACATCTATGTAATTCTTCCATCGCCATTCGTTCGGTATTAATTGATCCCAAAATCCAGATGAGACCATTAACTCTGACTCCGTTTGCAGGGATACTGACAGCATCCATACAAAAGGAAACAGAAAATACACTGCAAATATAATCAATAGAAGAAGAACAGCAGTTATATGAAATCCTCTCTTTACCTTCTTTTTCTTTCTTGGCATACTATTTGGGTTCGAATCCATATGCAATATTGTTTTTTTCATTTAAATGCTCCATCCGTTATAAAATTAAAATAATGTCAAAATGCTTAAATATGTTTTACATTTCAGACTTTCTTTGTGATT
>CALDJN010000366.1 GCA_937901695.1 uncultured Anaerocolumna sp. | reverse complement strand
CGAAGAATCTCAATATATACAGTGATAGAGATTCTTCGCCTGCGGCTCAGAATGACATTCAGTTATCATAATTACATTCAGTTATCATAATTACATATTTACTTTTAATTTTATAATCCTATTGTTATACATATTTTCTACGCCTGATTAGCCCAATCTGCCGGATATGTCACATAAATGAATCTAGCATAATTTGGAACTGAAAACTTAATGGAAGAGCCCTTTGGAATTAAGACTAACTCGCCTGCATTTGCTGTGGCTGTTTTCCCATTAATCACTATATTTAAAGTTCCTTCAATCACATAATCGATTTCATCGTAATTGAGTGTCCAGTCAAATGTGGTATCTTTCATCTCCATAATGCCACAACCAAGTCTAGGACTCTCCTCCAAGGAAAATAAATCTTTTGTATAGACTATATCGCCGGGTTTTCCAGTGTTCATCAGGTCATCTTTGGATACCTGAATCGTTGGAACTTTAACAGAAATAATACCTTCTTTCAGTTTATTTCTAGTTAAGTCGGCTGTACCGTTACCAAGCTTCTCCATTACGATTTCGCGAATCATAGTCTCTATTGTCTCGCTATTTATTTCCATGTGTCTATTCCTTTCGTAATTATAATACTCCTATATTTTTTCTGCTGATTTAATATCACTCTCATGCTTTAATGTCTTATTTGCAATGAAGATTGCTGCAAACAAAGCAGTAATACCAGCAACTAACTTACCAACAATCATAGGAAAAATCATTGTGGAATTAAATCCGGCGACAAATCCAAGGTGGTCACCAAATACAAAGGCTGCGGAAACAGCAAAGGCAACGTTTAGGATTTTACCACGGTTATCCATATCCTTCATCATACCAAACATAGGAATACTATTTGCCAGGGACGCTACTAAACCAGCTGCTGCAACATCATTCATTCCAAGTAATTTGCCAAGTGACATTAATGGTTTACGGAATACCTTTGTAATGACAAATACTAGTGGAAATGCACCAGCAAGAACGATACTGATATCAGCAACTATTTTAAAACCATCACTGATTGGAGCCATACCTTTTATTAATACAATACCAGTCAGCTGTTCCACGATACCTACCGCTAAACCAAAGGTAATAACCGCAACAACAAACTTTCCGAAAATCGTAAAGCCTTTAATCATACCATCTTGGAATTTCCAAAGACCTAGGGCAATTAAAATCGCAATAATAATGATTGGGATTAAATTACTAATTACCATCATTATTGGGTATCCGGCAACCAAACCACCAACAAAGGCACCGATAGGAATTGTTACAACACCTGCTAAAACACCTGTCGCTAAATATTTTCTGTCTTCATCACGTATTATCCCAAGACCAACAGGTATGGTAAATACCACTGTAGGTCCCAACATGGAGCCAACAATCAAGCCGCCAAACAACCCTGCTTCTTCTGTTTGCGCAAGTGCCATTGCAAGTGGTGCACCACCCATATCACAGGCTAATAATGTACCGGCAAACATGGCTGGGTCAGCACCTAAAAAACCAAATACCGGAACAATAACCGGCTTTAAAATATTTGCTAATACCGGTGCAAGAGCAATAATTCCAACCATTGAGATTGCTAATGACCCTATGGCAAGAATACCTTCTTCAAATTTTTCTCCAAGACCGAATTTACTGCCAAATATTCGATCGATTGCACCAATTACTGCAAATACAACCATAATATAAACAATAATCTCATTAATACTCAAGAAAACACCTCCTTAACTCCTGGGCATATTGTTTTAAAATATATAATTTCTACTTCAGCCTTTTTTACAACTGCATCTGCTACATACATTCCTCGGCTGATACTGGTAAACTCTAATGCACCGATGCTTTTATTCATACTCTTCTACCACCACAGAATCTACAATACCAACGATTGCTGCATCTACTGGGGAACCAGGTGCCGATATTGCATACCTGGCTGAACCGCCTCGTACAATCAGGACTTGATCTCCTGCACCTGCACCTACCATATCTGTAGCAACTACCAATCTTTTGCTTGGCGTGTCGTAAGCATCCGTTAGTTGTACTACCAGAAGTTTATACCCATTTAATTTTTCGTCTTTTTTGGTAGCCCAAACGCTCCCTATTACCTTGCCAAGTTCCAATTGACTGCGCCTCCATTACATTTTAATAAATCGCATATGATGTGCTCGTGCATAATCCAGCGCACTGGGTGTTACGATACTATCCTTTTCAATGCATATCGCTGCTTGTGATTTTATATTTAAATTCATTAAGTCTTTTTCTAAAATGAGTTTTTTCTTAAGACCTACCTGTTCTTCTATCCCCTCAAGGGTTACCTTTGTAAGAGAGGTATTCCCTTTATTATCACTTTGCTGTTTTCCCAGCATTGTTTGCTTTACTTGTTTTTCACTAAAAGTAAATGCGCTTTCTGAAGTAAAATAAATACCGTATTGTTTTAAACTTTCCTCATACTCTAACAACCTACGATAAAATGTTTTATTTGCAGTTGCCTTATAGGAACGGTATTCTAGTCCCTCCTCAAGCACAAAGATTGTTTTTCCAAGTAAAAGGGCGAATGGTATTGCTTCCTCCATATATCCATTGCCACATAAAAGCGCCAGATTTGCTAATTGTTTCCCTGTGATAGATGTAACCAAAATTACTTCTGCACTAGAAACCAAATTATGAAGCTCTACTACATTTTGGCAAGCACCTATATCTGGAATTAACAAATTATATTCTTTTGTTATTGCCTCCGAAAGGGGATAAGGCTTATTCGATAACACTAGCAGGGTTTTTTTGTGTATGCATGTACTTTCATGGGGGCACAACCGATGAAGAACTTCTTTCATAACTTCTTCAATTATATCTTCGTACATTTACTCAACTCTTTTCTTATTCCAAGGTACATCCTAGAGGACATGCTACTTTTCAACTATCTAAATATTTTGAAAACCACAAGAAGAAGTAAGCATCCTAAAGAGCATGCTACTTTTCAACTATAATCATACCCTTAGTATCTTTCGTAAGACCACAGGCATTGGCTTCATCATAGTCAATGTGCATTGCAGTACTGAAATTCTTATCAACTCGTATATCCACATCTTCTAAAATCACTGGACGTTCTCCAAATATCTTAACTTTTACTGAGTCGCCATTGGATATATGAAAACGTTTTGCATCTTCTGGCGTCACATGAATATGACGCTTTGCAGCTATAAGTCCTTCCTTTATTTCGATTGACACTCCATTATTCGGATTCGTTATTTTAATTCCAGGAGTTCCCTTAATATCACCACTAAGTCTTACGGTCGCCTTAATTCCAAGTGTAGTAGCATCCGTTAATGATACCTCAACCTGGGATTTACTTCTTTCAGGACCTAGAACTACTACATTTTGAATAGAGTTTTTTGGACCTGTAATCGTAACTCTCTCTTTACAGGCAAACTGACCAGGCTGGGACAAATCTTTAACAGGAGTAAGCTGATAATCATTTCCAAAAAGTGTGTTAATATCTTCTCTACTTAAGTGAACATGCCTGCCGGATGCTTCAATTAGTATAAATAGCTGCTCTTTCAGTTCCTTTATTACTGTGTCAACGATTGCATCTATATTAATATTTGTTTGTGCTAACATACTTCCTACTTTCTATGATTCGTTATATTTTCCTGTTAGATATTTAAACATCATAATCCAAAAGAAAGAGGATAAACGATTAAAAGCTCTTAGGATATCCTCTCTGGTTACCGTTCCGTCTTCAGCTTTAAACGCTTTAAATGCTACTATTTCTGTCTTTCTTGCAAGTGTTCTTAGCTTATTTAAATAGGCAGCCATCTCACCGTGCTGATAGGTAGGAAGAAAATGCTTCATTCCAAAATATTTACTTGGATGATAGGATTGTTCTCTTAAATCTTTTTCATTCAAACCGGCTAACATAAAATCACCCACTTCTCTTCCTGTAACTTCACATTGCAGCAGCTTGCGTATAAAGCGAATCACCTCTTCCAACTCTTGGGTTAGCTTAGGCATTTGTAAACCTTCGGAGACAGTCTGGGCAATTATGATTTCCGATTCCAAATAATCAATTGCACCACGAAGAATAATTCGTTTATGATCTTTAAATACTAAATAATTTCCCCTAAGATGTGTCATATGCTCAGGTTTATTTTCCAGGTGAACACCAAATACTGTATCAAATCCAGACGGTGTTTCTAAAGAGTGATTTTTATTCTTCGTATCTGGCTCATCTTCCGATACCTTAGGCTTATCACGGTTTAAGGTATCGGAGCCATGATAATCCCTTCCTGAGAGTGTAATGTTTTTTTCCAATAGATAGGCTCTTGCGGAAGGAGTTAATATGGTATCCTTTCCCATATGGAATTCACCCTTTTCCTTTAAAAGACCATCACTCATCATCTTTCGAATATCTTGTTCTGTAATTAGCGCCATTCCTAACCTCACCATTATCTTATCTGCCTGGTTTATTGTGCCGGGCATATCCCAGCACAATTAAGGCATATCATAAATAAGTTTCCATTTCTTTGGTTTTAAGTTAATATTTATGCTTGTGTATGGGGATGAGGAAGAATTGCATCTACCTCAGTATGAGGTCTTGGAATTACATGGACGGATATTAATTCACCGACACGTTCTGCTGCTGATGCACCTGCATCAGTTGCTGCTTTCACTGCACCAACATCACCTCGCACCATAACAGTTACCAAACCTCCGCCTACCTGTTCCTTACCGATTAAAGTTACATTGGCTGCCTTTACCATAGCATCTGCTGCTTCAATTGCTCCAACTAAGCCTTTCGTTTCAATCATACCAAGAGCATTTGTATTAGACATATTCATTTCCTCCTATTATTCATAGAATAGTTATGGCTCTATACTATTATTCTACATTTTATTATTTATATTAATTGTTTCATAATTCTTTTTACAATCTCTTCTACCAATTCTGTATTAACATTACAGTTTGTACTGCTAAAGGATGATTTGGTATCACTTAGGAGATTGGCAGAATCTTTTCTAATCTCCTCCAATTCCTTTGTACCAAATGCTACTCGTTTTATATTAATTAAGTCCATAGGCCCTATATTATTAGATGAAGAGCTTCCTCCAACGGCACCACAGCCTAGTGTTAATGCTGGGAAAAGGTTGGTAGACGCTCCTATGCCCCCAAGAGAACCCATTGTGTTAACTAAAATTCTGGAAGCAGGTGCTCGTAAAGCAAAACGTTTGATTAACTCTTCGTTAGTACAATGCATGGAAAAGGTATGTCCCATTCCCTCAAAGCTTAGTATCTCTACTACTTTATCCATAACATCTTCAACTGTATTCTCAACAAAGAATGCTAGGATTGGTGCTAACTTTTCTCTGGAATATGGAGCATCATCTCCTACCCTGGATTCTTTCGCAATTAAAACTTTTGCAGATTCCGGTACACCTGTTAACCCGGCAAGTTTACTAATTTGAGCTACAGATTTTCCAACAATTTGCGGATTCATCGTTCCATTGGCGCGTAGGATAAAATGTCCAAGCTTTTTAGATTCCTCTTCGTTTAAGAAAAATCCACCTTGGGCGGCTAATTCTTCTCTTACAGTCTGCTCCATGCAGCGTTCCACTATTACAGACTGTTCGGAAGCACAAATTGTACCATTATCAAATGTTTTGGAAGCCATAATATGCTTTACGGCTAATTTAACATTTGCAGTTTTATCAATAAATGCTGGTCCATTACCAGCTCCAACACCGATAGCAGGTGTCCCGGAGGAGTAAGCAGATTTCACCATTGCATAGCCGCCAGTCGCTAAGATAAGTTTAGTATTGGGATGTTTCATTAATTCATTAGTCGCCTGCATAGTTGGAATGGAAATACAGGATATTGCGCCTTTAGGACATCCTGCTGCTTCTGCTGCCTCACTGACAATCTTAACTGTTTCCAAAATACAATTCTTTGCTCCTGGATGTGGTGAAAATACGATACAATTTCCACCTTTAATTGAGATTAAGCTTTTGTACATAATTGTTGAAGTTGGATTTGTGGAAGGTATAATACCTGCTATGATACCTACCGGTATTCCAATGTCCATAGTTTGCTTTTCTTTATCCTCACGAAGAATTCCGATTGTTTTTTGATCCTTTATTGCATTATAAATTACCATAGAAGCAAAAATATTTTTAACTACTTTATCCTGCCAGATACCAAATCCGGTTTCTTCATTTGCCATCTTTGCAAGACGCTCTGCATTCTGTAAACATGCTTCTGCTATTGCCTTTATGATACGGTCAATTTGTTCCTGATTGAAGGTTGCTAGTATCTTATGGGCTTCCTTAGCTTTTTTTAAAAGCATACGGACTTCTTGTATTGACATTAAATCTTTCTCTTGTAACTCCATCTGCCGTCTCCTTTTATCTACGATTTTGCTGTGCCATAATAGTTTGTATTAATTCCTGCTTCTTTGCACTCTTATGAAGCTCTGTTAATTTCACACCTTGACTTTGTAAGATTGCTCGAAGAGTATCATTACTCTTTTTCTTTAAATCAGTAACTGTATAATTGGTTATTGGTTCTGTTTCCTCAGATTTTATTTCCGTATTCTCAGATATTGGCTCTGTTTTCTCAGATTTTGGTTCTGTTTCCTCAGATCCTTCCTCTGTTATCTCAGCTTTTAGTTCTGTTTCCTCAGCTTTTAGTTCTGTTTCCTCAGTTTTTGGTTCTGTTTCCCCAGCTTTTGGTTCTGCTTTCTCAGTTTTTAGTTCTGCTTTCTCAGTTTTTGGTTCTACTTCCTCAGTTTTTAGTTCTGTTTCCTCAGTTTCTATTTCTGCTTTCTCAGTTTTTGGTTCTGCTTCCTCAGTTTTTGGTTCCTTACTCTTAGTTTTTGGATTACCTTCTATAGCTTCCTTTTCGTTAATCATAGATGGAGATTCTTTGCCCATATTTCCAAATTCGCCGTTCTTAGTTCCTGAATTTTCAATTAATACTCCAGATTTCTCGTTATGGATTCCAGCGCCATCTTCCCGAGTACTTGAGAATCTTAAATTAGCATTTTGATTCATAGGTAATGTTGACTTTTTCTTTGGTGAAAATAATTTTGTTTCTTTCAATAAAACTTTACCAACAAGGCTTTCATCTACGTGCGGTATGACATGTTTTGCTCGAAGTGTACCCACTCGTTCTGCTGCCGCAGCGCCTGCATCTACAGCAGCGGTTACTGCTCCAACATCTCCGGTGATTTCTACGGTTAGGATTCCCCCACCTGCTTTTGCTATCGCCAGTAAGACAACATTTGCTGCCTTAAGCGCTGAATCTGCTCCTTCAATTGCAGGAGGTAATCCCATAACCTCAATCATCCCTAATGCTTCCATCTTACTGATATTCCTTTGGTCGGTCCGCTATACTTCTTACTGCTTCTGCAAATGCATTGCAGGCCGCATAGCAGGCAGATTGAGAACCTGTTAATAGTCCACCGCCAAAGTTTGTTTCACTAGGCGGTCCATAAAACTCACATAATCGAACATCTGCTGCTTTCATAGCTGCATCGAGAGCATAGATTGATTCCAGGGGAGGAGCAATTACATAGGCAAGAGCTTCTCCTTCTTTAATATTAGCAATCTTTGATAGATAAGATCCGGTTCTTGATACGGTATGAGCATAATAAACGATTGAATCATCATCATTTGCACTAATAAAGTAAGCATCACTTTCCATAAATGTAATACATGCATTTAATCCACTGCGGACCTCTGCCGGACTTGGACCTGCCAAGATACCGATTACTTCTCCCGCTAGCTTTGTATTTGCATTGGCAGCACCGGCATATAAGGATCTGGCATAAACTACCTCAACATCTGCTGCCTTTGTTGCCTCATCCAAACCAGTGTAAGTTACATCGTCACTATCTGCTGTAATAATACCAATACTCTTATGACGCTCTCCAAGAGAAAGCTTTTCAGCCAAATCCGGACTCACATTAGAGATTATCCGGACCGCTAAAATATTTGGGTGTAATTTATCATTTTTCATAATAACCTCGATTCCGGCGCTTTAGCGCCATTTTAATAACAGCGATTTGTGCATCAGCACAAATTGCCGGTTGAAAAAACAATGTTTTTTCAACCTAACCTCGATTCCGGCGCCTTAGCACCTTTTTAATAACGATAGCGATTTGTGCATCGCACAAATTGCCGGTTGAAAAAACAATGTTTTTTCAACCTAACCTCGATTCCGGC
>CALDJN010000365.1 GCA_937901695.1 uncultured Anaerocolumna sp. | reverse complement strand
CTCAACACCCCCTCAGGCAAAGCGTCCTACTTAATAAGCTAACTTTTTATTTTTCTTTATATAAAATCTTCTATATAAATTATCTTAGAATTTATTTATTTTGATTTTTATTATCTGCTTTATCTTCTACCTTATCAGTATTACGGTCTGTAGTAGCTCCAAATTTTAGTTGATGATCTTTCTTATTTATATTATTTCTACCTTTGTTATCTTTTTTATCCCGCATTATTTTACCATTCCTTTCGTTCCCTTAAGTTTAGTAAGAAAAAGCCGAATGGTTTCTTCTTCTTTGTCTCTATCTGCATTTCGCCTTCCTAACCTGTCACATAAGCCAAACAGTGCTATTTCATTAATATCTACCTGTTTCATCATTTCTTTTGTTTTTGCAAATGATAAGTCTTTGGTAATGTATAATATATGCATATGATATCTTACAAGGCTTTCCACATTATGAACAAATTCTTCTTCACAAGGAAAATTTTCAAGGAATTTTACCGTTAATTCTGTCCCTGCCAGGTCATGACCATATGCTGTGATTTTTCCTTTTCTTTTTCTTGTTGTATCAGGTTTTCCTATGTCATGCAGCAATGCAGCCCACATAAATGCCTCTGGATTCTTACTTTTTTCTTTTACTTTTGCCGCTTCGTCTACAACAAGCATAGTATGATTCCATACATTACCTTCCGGGTGATAAACCGGAGACTGTTCTGTTTCCTTTAATCTTAATAACATAGAAAAAGGAACGTTTTGAAACATATGATTATTAGATAAACTATTCAAAAAGTCTGATGGTTTTTCATCTTCCATTAAATGTTGATGAATTTCGTTAAATAAATTAACTTTTTCTCTAGAGTAGTTATCTCCAAAGTCTTTTAAAACCTTCCTACTAGTTAAATGAGTAATCTCCATTTTTTCTACACTCCTTTTTCTATGTGATATTATTATTTTCACAATAGATAGATATTATGTAGGCAGTTTTTTACATCATGTTTATTATCACGTTTAACAGCACCACTATGAACGAAAGAGATTCTTCGCAAATTCAACTCCGTTGAATTTTTGCTCAGAATGACACGCTTTCATAGCAATGACAGTTTTCATAGCAATGACGATTTTCATAGTAATGACAGTTTTCATAGCAATGACAGTTTTACAACAGCCACTTCTTTTGTCATAATGTTACAAGGAGTTCAAAAACAGAATATGAATTGGTTTCTTTAAGCTTTTTATATTTATTTTCAAAAGGTGCTAAATCATCATAAGTTAAATCCAATGCCAAATTATAAAGTTCGGAAAATCCGTCTTCTATGTCGTAGATATCCTTTTCTTTTAGTAATTCATCCAGTTTTTCAACACTTAAATTTGTTACTTTTTTGAATGATTCCAAATCCATGAAAGATTGCTTAAGCTGGTATTTCTCCAAGCCTTCTCCCGTAATATATTTGGTAATAATCTCGCCCTTTTGAAATAATATGATACTTAAAACCTCATCATCAAAATTACCTGTTCCGATAATTGGTTTTTCTATATATTTTGATAAGTTAATTCCTTCTGTTTCAATATTTTTTAAGGTAAAGGCTTCATCATATATGGAAATAAAATTATTATTTATCAGTATCAGCTTACAGCTATACTCAATTAAATTTAGCATATAGCTTAGATAATTTAATTTATCATTTACAGAGCCATCAAAAATTTCTGATAAATTCTCCAGGCATTTATTCTCACCATTAGAAGAAGTATTATTACTAAAATATTGTTCCACCTGTTTTAGAGTTTCCTTTGTGTTTTCTGTGATTATATGGAAGCTAGCATAATTTTGTCCCATTGTATTCTCCAATCTAACGCTCTTATAATGTTATATAAGAACAATGAAATAATATGTCCAATATCCTTAATATCCTTTGGTTAAATTATAAAATCATGGGGCTTAATGCAAGAAAAAAATGCAGCACAAGAAATAATCGTTTTATGTAAAATAAATGTCTCTTTAAAATTAACAGAAAATTGCCGGTTGCACTACTTGCTATCTATACCCCAAGTGCCCATATACAGGATATATCATAACGCATCAATTTTGTTGAATTGTTTGAATTGTTTTGAAATTTTATCATAAAAATTTCACTGTTTCTTATTCTATATCATATTGGTATATTTATCAAGGTCTTATATTAAAAGCATTAAAAGTAAATGCTTTCATTCAGTGATACCCTCAATTTAACCTCATCAGGGAAGTGGAATATCCGCTTTGACGCTTCATGAGCATTCAGGTCGTGTTTTTATGTAATAGTACACCATTTTCTATTATATAAAAATAGGAGTCTGCTATAGAATTCTAACAAGAATTCCATTACAGACTCCATTATATTAACATAATAAGGCTTTACGATATAAATAAAGACATATCGGATTCTTCTGCGTTAGCAAGCATTGCTGCTGCACCGCCAGGCTTTACTCCATCAATTAATTCTTCCATTTTAATTCCCATAACATCCATACTCATAGTACAGGCAACTAATTCCACTCCATTATCAATTGCTGATTGAATGAGGCTTTCTAGGCTATTCACATTTTTATTTTTCATAACATTGCGAATCATCTTAGGACCCATACCTGCCATATTCATCTTTGATAAAGGCAACTTTTTACTTCCTCTTGGCATCATAACTCCAAACATTTTACTTATAAAATCTTTTTTCACAGGTACTTTTTCTGGTTTTCTCAAAATATTTAATCCCCAGAAGGTAAAGAACATATTTACTTTTCGACCCATGGCTGCTGCTGCATTAGCTATAACAAAGGAAGCAATTGCTTTATCCAAATCTCCTGAAAATACTACAATATTTTTTGCATTTCCTTCTGAAGGCGGATTGCTGCAGTCTCTGCCGGATTTAGAATTTACACATCCCTTTTTAATAGAGGCTTTGGCTATTCCCTTTTCCGAATTCATACCTAAAAATGTATTTCCTGTTCTTCTGCACCAAGCCTCAACATCTGCTGCAAATGCCTGATCCGTAGTGGTTATCTCTATTACATCATTATTTTCTACTTTTTTTATTGCATCAGATAGTTTCATAATTGGTCCGGGACATTGAAGACCACATGCATTTATCTCAATTTTTTTGGCTGGTTTATCTGATACAGAAGCAGCTTCTAATTTATCCGGTACAACTCTCTCTTCATCTCGTACAACCATTGGTTTATTATGGTAAATAGTATTATATAAGCGATAGCCCCCAGATAAATTGTAGCATTCATATCCATTTTGTTCCAATATACGGCAGGCAATGTATCCGCGAAGTCCAATCTGACAAGTGACATATACTGGTTTTGATTTATCCAATTTATCTAGATTCTTGCGTAAACCGTCTAATGGATAGTTTATAAATCCATCTATGGAACCATTTGCATACTCCATATAGGTACGAACATCTACTAAGCTAACACTTCCATCTCTAGGTAAATCTTTTACTTCATGCCAGTGGAAGATTTTAACCTTATTCGTTAAAATATTTTCTGCTACAAAACCAGCCATATTAACCGGATCTTTTGCAGATGAAAATGGTGGTGCATAAGCAAGCTCTAATTCTGTTAAATCATATACTGTCATTCCTGCTCTCATGGCTGTAGCAATAACATCAAGTCTCTTATCTGCTCCTTCATATCCTACTACCTGAGCACCTAAAATCTTGCCATTGCCTTTATCAAAGATAAGTTTGATAGACATATTTACAGCACCTGGATAATAGGAAGCATGGGAAGCAGAGTAAGTAAAGGACTTTTCATAATTTAGATTTAATTGTTTAGCTCTTGCTTCCGTTATACCAGTATTGGCTATAGTTAAATCAAAACATTTTAGAATTCCTGTTCCTTGGGTCCCTTTGTAAGTACTTGGAATTCCGCATATGTTTTCTGCTGCAATTCTTCCTTGTTTGTTGGCAGGTCCTGCCAATGGAATATATCCATCACCACCTGTAACAAAATCTTTAATCTGAATGGCATCGCCAACTGCATATATGTCTTTATTGGAAGTCTGCATATTGGTATTTACGATAATTGCGCCTTTAGGGCTTACTTCTAAGCCAGTTTCTTTTGCTAAGGTACTTTCCGGTCTTACACCTACAGACATGATTACCATATCGGTTATAATTTCGCTATTTCCAAGGATAACTTTTAATTGTTCTCCATAGTTTTGAATTTCTTTTACACCATCTTTTAGAATTAAATTAACGCCTTTGCTGCGAATATGATTATGAACTTCACATGCCATATCATAGTCAATTGGTGCTATTACATGATCTGCAAATTCGACTATGGTAACTTTAAGTCCAGCAGCATGGAGGTTATCTGCCATCTCGACTCCAATATATCCTCCACCTACTATTAAGGCACTTTTTACATGGCTTTGATCCACATATTCTTTGATTTTATACGTATCCGGTATATTACGAAGGGTAAATACTTTTTCATTATCTGCACCTTTTACATTCGGTTTTGCAGGTGCTGCACCAGGGGATAATAATAGTTTATCATAGGATTCTTCATAGATTTCATTGGTTTTAAGATTCTTAACCTGAACCACTTTTTTATTTGCATCAATAGATATAACTTCCTGTAACACTCTGACATCTACATTAAATCTGGCATGAAAACTCTCTGGTGTTTGCAAAGTTAATGCTTCTTTTTCTGTAATTTCTCCGCCTATATAATAAGGTAATCCGCAGTTTGCAAAGGAGATATATTCTCCTTTTTCGAACATAATTATTTCTGCTTTTTCGTCTAATCTTCTAAGACGGGCAGCAGCGGAAGCTCCTCCGGCAACTCCACCAACAATAATTATTTTGCTCATATTAAACCTCTCTTTCTTATAAAAAATCAGTGAATCAGAAATAAAACATCTGCCTGATTTAAATTAATTGCATTCGATTTGTTTTATGTTAATAATATCACAAAATAAAAAAAATAACTGTGACTTTGTCACAGTTATTTTTAAAGGGTTTTATGAATGTGTTGCCATGGAAGCATCACATTGAAGTGTTGTCATTGGTGTGCTGTCATTGGTGTGCTGTCATTGGTGTGTTGTCATTGGTGTGTTGTCGTTGGTGTGCTGTCATTGGTGTGCTGTCATTGGTGTGCTGCCATTGGTGTGCTGCCATTGGTGTGCTGCCATTGGTGTGCTG
>CALDJN010000364.1 GCA_937901695.1 uncultured Anaerocolumna sp. | reverse complement strand
CCGGGATAAACAATATGCTGATGTTTACCATTAAAGTGAAGTATCTCAATAAGTAAATTAATTGTTGCCTCTGCTATTTTTTCCAGTGGTTGCTTAAGCGTTGTTAACGCTGGCATCATATATTCTCCTATCTCAATTCCATCAAACCCGATCACGGAAATATCCTGAGGTATTCTATATCCAGCTTCATAAATTGCACGACATGCACCGATAGCAAGAATATCCGTAATTGCAAAAATCGCTGTGAATTTTTCACCCGAATCTATTAATTCTTTTGTAGTAATATATCCATTTTCATATGAAAAACTTTTAACTTTATCACGAACATTACGAATTAGTTCCGGGTTGATAGGAATCCCCCGCTCCATAAAGGCATCCAGGTACCCTTTCACTCTAAGACTGCCAATACTTTCGGTATCTATATCAGTAGATATAATAGCGATATCTTTATGCCCTAAATCCATTAAATAGGATGTAATACGATGTCCTTCTTTTCGGTCATCTACACTTACCGTGGAATATTGCAATTCATTCATACCATCCTCTAGTACATCATTGCCAATTGCACCAAATACAAATGGTATTTTTATTTTCTCAATCTTTTCTTTTGAATGAGTAAAACACCCTCCCAAAAAGATAATGCCACGTAACTTCTTTTCTTTAATTAATTCAAGTGCTATTTCTACTTCATCTTCCGAATTATTGACATGGCGGAGAACTAGTGCATAGCCAACCTTTTTTGATCTTTCTTCAATTACTTGAATCATAGAACTAAAAAAGGGATTTGTGATACCTTTAACAATTAAGGCAATACACTTTGCATCTGCCCTCTTTAAATTTCTTGCATTGTTATTAGGAATGTAATTATACTCCTCAATAACTTGCATGATTTTCTTTTTTGTTTCTTGATTGATATCGGGATGGTTATTGATTGCACGAGAAACAGTACTAACCCCAACACCACATTTTAAAGCAATATCCTTAATAGTTATTTCAGTCATTTTAAACCCCTCCATAAAAAATCATTTAGACATTTGATAAACACCTCAACTCGTATAAATACGGGTAATCAGCCTTTTACTGCACCTGCTACGATACCTTCAATAATATGCTTTTGACAAGCAAAATAAAATGCAACAATTGGAATTAAGGATAATACTATCATAGCCATTAATTGTCCATAATCAATGGAACCATAGCCACTCTTTAAGTATTGGATTGCTACTGGAATCGTACGATAATTAGAACCCAAAATTAAGTAAGGTAATAAAAAATCGTTCCATATCCACATTGCGTCCAAAATAGCTACCGTAATTAGTATTGGTTTTAAAACCGGTAAGATTACCTTAAAGAACATCTTTATTGGGTTACATCCATCAATCAAAGCAGCTTCTTCCAATTCCACCGGTATGCCTTTAATAAATCCAGAAAACATGAAAACAGCCATGCCGGAACCAAAACCTAAGTACAAGACTATGATACCAACCGGATTATCCAAATAAATCGTATTGGCAAGCTTAGACATAGTATACATGACCATTTGAAAAGGCACAACCATACTAAGAAGAAAAATATAATATAATGTGCTTGTTAATTTTGATTTTACCCTTGTAATATACCACGCAGTCATGGAAGTAAATAGTACAATAGCCAAAACAGAAAATATTGTAATGAATAAGGAATATCCAAACGATTTATGAAAATTTGTTTTTGCAAATCCTTCCACATAGTTTTGTACTCCAACAAATGTTTCTTTATTGGGTAGTTCAAATGGCGTATTTGAAATAAACAATTTACCTTTAAAGGAGTTTTGTATTACTAAAAGAATTGGATAGATGAAAACACATGCCAACACTACTAGCAAAGCAAAAATGCCATACGATTGTATTTTTTTCTTCTTCGCCATTTACTCCACCTCCTTTGCCCTGGTGATTCTTAGTTGGATCACTGCAAATACAATCAGGATAATCGTAAATATGACCGCCTTCGCTTGTCCTATTCCGGCAAATCCTATGCGTCCATAATACGTATTATAAATATCTAATGCCAGCATACTCGTTTTATGTGCCGGTGCTCCGGCTGTTAATGCAAAGTTCTGGTCAAACATTTTGAATGAGTTGGTTAACGTTAAAAATGTGCAAATCGTTATTGAGGTCATTACCATTGGTAATGTAATTTTAAACAATCTTTGTCTGCCATTTGCACCATCCATTTGAGCAGCTTCAAATAAATCAGCTGGAATGCTTTGAATCCCCGCAATGTAAATAATCATTAAGTAACCAATCATCTGCCAATTAAACAGTATAATCAAGCCCCAATAGCCATATGTTGCAGAGAAAGTAATATCTGCACCTACTATTTTGATTAAGATACCATTTAACAATAACTGCCATATATAACCCAATACAATACCACCTATTAAATTAGGCATAAAAAAGATGGTACGAAAAATATTTGTTCCCTTTACTTTCTTTGTTAATAATACTGCAAGAGCAAAAGCAATTAAATTGGTTGATAGAATTCCTACCACTGCAAATTTAATTGTAAACCATAATGCATGTAAAAACCCTTGACTATCTTTAAATACAAATAAGTAATTTGATAAACCTACAAATTCTGCATCACTTACCGTTTTAAACTTACAAAACGATAAATATACCCCCATTACTAAAGGTATAATAAATGCAACCAAATAAGCAAGTAATGTAGGTAAAACAAATATAGAAAAGTATTTCTTATAATACTTCTGCATCTATCTTCAACTCCTTTATAAACTGATTCATTGCTATTTTAATAATAAACTTATTAGTTTGTCATAATTTTAATTCAGATAGAAAGGGGGGTGTTTCCCTTTCAAGTAATTATACTTACTCTGCTATTGAAACACCCCGTTAAGAAATACTATTCACCCATGCCTGAAAGTTCTTTCTCTGTTGCCCAATCAGCTACTGCTGCACTAACAACATCATCCCATTCCATTTGTCCTTGTGCATATAATAATAAGTTAGCACCAAAATTTTGTTTCCACACTTCAGAAGGAATTAAACCAGTACACCAAGGATATGCAACTTTTCCTTTTGAATTAATTTCATTTTCACTTGCGAATAATGGATTTGTGTAAATCGAATCCGTCATCGTCGTAAATGGAGTTACAAATTGTAAATCACGTGCAACTAATTCTTTACCTGTTTTAGAGCTGAATAACCATGCTAAGAAATCTAGGGCAGCTTTTTGATCTTCTTCTGATGCATTTTTGTTGATACATAAGTATTGACTTGCACCAACACTTAATCCCATCTTATCCTCTCCCTCAACACCAGTTGAAATTGGAATAAAGGCAATATCTTCTGGTTTTATTACAGAACCACTTGTATTTGCAATTGTATTCCATGACCAGTCACCATTTTGAATCATAGCACATTTTAATAATGCAAATTCAGCCATAGAATCATCTACAGTTTTTGTTCCGACTAATTTTGGTTCAATTAATGAATTATTTAAATACAAATCAAAAATATTCTTATAATTCTCTGCATATTCAAATTTGAATTCTGGTGTTGCACCAGTAATATCAATACCATCTTTTAACCATTCCCAATATAATGCCTGGTTAAGTAAGTGAGTATGATATCTCCAATTGTCACCGTTTTTTAATGATGTAGAACCAAATACACCTTCAATTCCTAAGGCTTCTTTATTTGCAGTCATATCTTCAACAACTGCTTTTAAGTTTTCAAAAGTATATAAATCATCTAAAGAAGTAAAATCGGTACCTTTATTTTCTAAAGCAAAATACTTGTTCATAATGGCTTTATTAACAATGATACCCCATGCTTCAAGACTATAAGCAATACCGTAAATATACCCGTTGCCATCGTTCATAGTATAAGTGTCATCACTTAAGTATGAATATAATTCGGTTCCTGACAAGTCTGCACAGTAATCTTTCCAGTTTTCAAGCATAGTTGCTCCATCTACTACGAAAATGGTTGGTGCATCTTTTTTATCCATTTCTGCTGTTAAAGTTGATTCATATGTTCCTGATGCTGCAGTTTCGATTTTAACCTTAATTCCCGTTTCATTTGTATAAGCTTCTGCTACTTTCTGGAATGCATCACTAACCTCAGGTTTGTAATTTAAATAGTAAATTGTACCATCATATCTACTTTCCGTTTTCGTATCAAGATTGTCAGTTTGTTCCTTTTCTTTCCCAGGTTCTGTGTCTTTACTCGCTGGATTTTTCTTTCCGCATCCCATCATACTTGTTGCCATCATTACGCAAAGCAAAACACTAAGTAACTTTTTCCTCATAAGTTTTCCTCCTTAAAATTTAAAACAGTTAAGTTATACATTTAAAAACGTTCTCGGTACTGTTATCGGTAACGTTTTCAATTATTATATTACCACAAAAAAATAAAATTGCAATGGTTTTATATATTTTTTTAAATATTTTCAAATAATTATACTTTTTTTGTGACTTTTTCTCTTTTTGATTTTATAAAATACCATATTACTCCTTCTTGCTATAACTTATTCTCAATTATTAATTCACTATTCCGTACAATAATGTCATACTGTGTAATTCATCTTTCAATTCTTTGGTAACTACATTTTCTTACACAACTATCAAAACCTTCTCACAATGAGCAGCATTATTTTGCAACTCTATTTCGTATCATTTATATACAATATTAAAAATTCTTCATTCGTGTGGATAAAAGGTTGTAATTATATTATTTAATATTATAATAACCCTATGAATATAAAATGATTTGCCCGGCAAAATCCTTAAAACTTTTATATGATGAGTGACGATATATATATATATTTGATTTAGTGTAGACCGGTCGAGAACACTGCCTATATATGTCAGACTCTGACCTAAGTCATGACAACTGGCGTTTCAGTTCAGCCTGCGGCATTGCACCTCTCTAGTGCAGACCGACTAATCTGACCTTTGCAATCCTTCTAGTGAGCATACGTAAAGAAGGCTAAATCTATACACCTTGTGAGCGGTCTGAACGTGCGAAGGTAAGACAGCCAAATGAATATATATATACATTGACATTCTTCTCTCAACCAAACCTTGGCTTTGGTCGGGGTAGCCATAAAATAAATAAGATATCAAATTTGACCTCATCAGGGAAGTCCCCCGCTTTTGTAAGCTGGGTAACCCTACTTTGTAGACAGGGGTAAAAGACTTGCCTGTTTTAACAGGAATTGAAGTTCCTGCTGAAGTGCCACGTAGTGGCAATGAGGTTATGGGTAAGTAGAGTAAGCGGATTGGGAATGTCCGCTTGACTATTTCGCATAAGGAGGCCTTTTTTATGATAAAGATTGCTATGATGCAATTAAAAACTATCTTTGATGACTTAGATTCGAACCTGCAAAAAATACAATCAAGTTTAGAAGAAATAAGAGAAAAAAATATAGATATAGCTCTTTTCCCTGAAACTTGTGATTTAGGATGGGCAAACCCAAATTCGATTCACTATGCCCAACCGATTCCGGGAACTGTGAGCAACTTTTTTTGTGAAATGGCAAAGAAATACCACTTACATATTGTCACCGGAATCACAGAAAAAGAAGGAGCACACTTGTATAATTCCGCTCTACTAATATCCCCTAACGGCAAAATTATACTAAAGCATCGAAAAATAAATCTTGTGCAAGGCGTAGAAGATATGATTTACTCCTTTGGTCAAAAGCTAGAGGTTTGTAATACACCTCTAGGAAAAATCGGAGTAAATATCTGTGCAGACAATTTAAAATCAAGTCATATATTAGGTCATACTTTGGCAGAAATGGGTGCAGATATTATCTTGTCACCTTCTGCCTGGGCAGTGCCACCAAAATTTGATCAGACAAAAACACCTTATGGAGATATATGGATTAACTCTTACCATGATATTTCTTCGAAACACCACATTCCTGTCATAGGTGTAAGTAATGTTGGAATACTAACAGCTGGGATATGGAAAGGGTGGAAAGCAATCGGTAATTCCATAGCATATAATTCACATGGTGAGCCAATTGCTATTCTACCTTTTGGTGATGAGGCCGAACATATTCATATTCTAAACGTTTCATAATACAATACGAATAATAATCTCAGATAAAGACATAAGGATTGGGGTTGAGCACTACAATTAATAAACCGCCAGTGCACCTCTTATAGCTTATAGCTGTTAAAAAAAGCATTATTGTTTGTAATTATATAAACGATAGCGCTTTTTCAATCCCAAAGGGATTACACTTTAGCAGCCTGTGATGACAAGATAGATATTCAGTTGAAAAAGTTGTTATATTTGTTTAAACTGTCTTGACAAAATATTAAATACTTAGTATATTTAACATACAATTAGTTTAATAAATAAACTATATAGGAGGAATAGTTATGGAATATTTTGAAGGCATTAACAAGGTTAATTATGAAGGACCAGAAAGTAAAAATCCCCTTGCATTTAAATATTATAACCCAGATGAGACTGTAATGGGCAAGTCTATGAAGGAACAGTTAAGGTTTGCAATGTCATACTGGCATACATTTACTTACATGGGTAATGATCCATTTGGCGTTGGTACTATGTTCAGGCCATGGGATAATACCGAAGATGTAATGGAGAAAGCAAAGAGAAGAGTCCATGCTGCATTTGAATTCATGGAAAAGTTACAGATTCCATTCTTCTGTTTCCATGACAGAGATATTGCTTCGGAAGGAAAAGATTTAAAAGAAACCAATGAAAGATTAGATGTGATTGTTCCCATCATAAAGGAAGAAATGGGCAGAACCGGAATTAAGTGTTTATGGGGTACTGCCAATGCATTTAGCAATCCCAGATACGTTCATGGTGCAGGTACTTCCTGTAATGCAACTGTATTTGCCTATGCAGCAGCTCAGATTAAGAAGGCTATAGAGATTACTAAGGAACTTGGAGGAGAGAACTACGTATTCTGGGGAGGCAGGGAAGGTTATGAAACTCTGCTTAACACAGATACAGGATTAGAGCTTGACAATTTTGCCAGACTTCTGCATATGGCAGTGGATTATGGGAAAGAGATAGGATTCACAGGGCAATTCCTAATTGAACCGAAACCAAAGGAACCAACCAAGCATCAATATGATACCGATGCAGCTACTGTTCTTGCTTTCCTTAGAAAGTATGGATTAGAAAAGCACTTTAAGCTTAATATCGAAGCGAACCATGCTACATTAGCTATGCATACTTTCCAACATGAATTAAATCAATGCAGAATCAATGGCGTCTTTGGCAGTGTAGATGCGAACCAAGGTGACAGTAATCTTGGATGGGATACGGATCAGTTCCCAACCAACGTGTATGATACTACACTGGCAATGTATGAGGTCTTATTAGCAGGCGGATTTACCAAAGGCGGCCTTAATTTCGATTCTAAGGTAAGACGTGCATCTTTTGAAGAATCGGATTTATTCTATGCATATATTGCCGGCATGGATACTTTTGCAAGAGGTCTTAAAGTTGCAGCAAAACTCTTAGAAGATAAAGTATTTGAGAATTTCAAAGCGGAACGTTACGCAAGTTATAATCAAGGAATCGGCAAAGGTATTGTAGATGGAAAAGTTGGCTTTAAAGAATTAGAAGCTTATGCATTGGAGAATGGCATTACCCCTAATGTATCAGGAAGGCAGGAACTTCTTGAATCTATCTTAAATCAATACATCATGGAAACCAAATAACCATTGGAATAAGAAAGGATATACATATGCTATATATTGGAGCAGATTTAGGGACCTCTTCCGTTAAATTATTGTTAATGGATGAAGCAGGGGATATTAAGAATATAGTAAATAAAGAATACCCAATCTACTTTCCAAAGCCAGGCTGGTCTGAACAGAACCCAGAGGATTGGTATTCCCAATTTGCAGTTGGAATAAAAGAATTAACAAAAGATTGTGATAAGACACAAATTGATGGTATCAGCTTTAGCGGACAGATGCATGGACTGGTTATCCTTGATGAGAAGGATAACGTAATTCGCCCTGCCATTCTTTGGAATGACGGAAGAACACAAGAAGAGTGTGATTATCTGAATAAAGATATTGGAAGAGAAAAGGTTTCAAGCTATACAGCGAATATGGCTTTTCCAGGATTTACAGCTCCAAAACTTTTATGGGTGAAGAAGCATGAGCCTGAGAATTTTGCACGAATAAAGAAAGTCATGCTCCCAAAAGATTATATTGCATATAAACTAACCGGTATTCATTGTACAGATGTATCCGATGCATCTGGCATGTTGCTATTTGATGTTAAGAATAAACGATGGTCAAAGGAAATGTTAGAGATCGTTGGTTTACATGAAGAACAATTGGCTAAGATTTATGAAAGCTACCAGGTAGTAGGTACAGTCACCAAAGAGACAGCAGAAAGTCTAGGCATTCCATCTGGTATCAAGGTAGTTGCAGGTGGTGGAGATAATGCAGTTGCCGCTGTTGGGACAGGAACAGTAGGCCATGGAATGTGCAGATGAAAAGAATGCACTTCATTCATTTGCCCATGCAGATGGGAAATATCACTTTATGGGAGTTATGCTTTCAGCAGCATCTTGCAACAAGTGGTGGATGGATGAGATACTTCAGACGAAAGGGTATGATAAGGAGCAGGAGGAGATTCATAGACTGGGAGAGAATCCTGTATTTTTCCTTCCATATTTGATGGGCGAGAGAACTCCCCATAATAATCCCAATGCCAGAGGCACTTTTATTGGAATGAATATGTCAACAACAAGGGAGGATATGACCCAGGCAGTCTTGGAAGGAGTTGCCTATGCCATTCGGGATTCTTTTGAAATAGCAAAGAATCTGGGCGTATCTGTTGATAGAGTGCGAATTACTGGTGGAGGGGCAAAAAGTCCTCTATGGTGCAAGATTATTGCCAATGTACTTAATGTTAAGGTAGATAAGACCAATAGTGAAGAAGGTCCCGCATTCGGTGCGGCAATTCTGGCTGCTGTAGGCTGTGGCAAATACAAAACGGTTGAAGAAGCTACGTCAAAACTAATTAAAGTAATAGAAACTACGGAACAGTCACCGGAACTTGTAACATTATATGATAAGAAATATAACATATTCAAAGAAATATATCCTGCTTTAAAAGGAATATATAATATAATGGTATAAATGGAGGCTAGGGACAGGAATTCTCTCGTTAAGCCCCGTCCCTAATCTAAAACCCTGTCCCAATATGAAAGTTAATACATTGATACAAAAAAGTCCTCTAAATTGTTTCAGGACTTTTTTGCTTTTTGACAACAGAGAATAAGGAATGTGTATGGAGAAGTATAAAATGAAATCAGTGAAAAGCCATAATATTATGCTGATTGTTATATTCTGCAGTATATTACTTACCGTAGTGATTACGGTAGCAGGAATGACCTATTACAAAGATAAAATTGATGACATCAGGTTAATTGATTCTACCAATGAAAGAACCTATTCGTAATAACCATTATAGAGGATGCACCTTGCAGTAAGAGAAACTGTTTGGTAGTGAACAGTTATCAGTTAGTCACTTTTGATAATTTAATTTGGATAATTTCATATACCTTTCCATCCCTTCAATCAATAATAGTACAAATGATAACAAAAGAGTTTTTGGTTTTCATGCTAGTTACTTCTCCTTATCTTTCTTAATCATTATAATATATATCATTAAAAATTTCTTGTATTTTCAGTTTGGCAATATTCGAGTCATGCACAGTTTCATCACTAACATATGCTGAAAAAATATAATCTTGATTATCCTCTCCAATTATATATCCTACATACAAATATATACCATCCGCTTTATTTGAGCCAGTCTTTCCATATATAGAGTATTTTTCATTTTGTTCTTCTAACATCATTTCTTTTACTTTATGAATATTATCCTTACTAAAATTCAATGTTTCATCATATAATTTTTTTAGAAAGTCAACTTGTTCTGATAGGGAAATCTTTAGAGAAGAATTAATCCAAAATGTTCCTTCCCTACCCGATACATCTTTGTTTCCATAATTACATTGGTTCAAATATTCTGCATATACATTTCTGTCTAATTTATTTGAAGCTTCTTGATAAACCCATACAGCAGAATTTTTAAATGCTGTTTTGACTGTTTGATCTTTATTCCAACTATCAATAGGATAATTACTTCCATCCCAAATAAATTGAGTGTTTTCATCTTTGAATATATTTTCTTCCAATAAAATTAAGGTATTAATAATTTTAAATGTTGACAACGGGCTCATTTCTTTCAAAGTTACTTCATTATTAAAAATATTTTTTTCATTGCTAATAGTATTTAATATTATGCAGCCAGCTTCATCATAGCCTTTAAAATAACCTTCTAAATCCAGTGCTGCTTTTTCTTGTATGGAATCACTTTCTGTAGAATTATCTTTACCGTATAATGCTTCTGGTTCTATATATTGAGTATCATTTTTTACTTGATAATTGCATCCACTAAATATAATGCATAAAACCAAGCATAGGACTGCGATATGTTTTTTCTTCATTACATTCTTCCCCCTACTAAAAGTTGATTACTTCCACGAATCTTTCTATATATCTTAGCATTATGTACCTCTCTTTTCAATTAATATATTACTTATGCGCTTCTGCTTGAACTTCATACATCCCAAAGTACTTTTTGCCTAACTGTATTAATTCCTGCCGTGTCTCGCTCTCAATAGTGAGGAAGCAAGTACTTTAAGTGAATCTGGCTTAAAGGCAATATTTTAAATAAACCACCAGTGGTTATGATTATAAAACAAGGACGCTATATTTGATTTGCCTAAAAGTTACTTTTCCAATACAATAAAAAAGTCAGAATAACTGGTCTTTGAGCTATTAAAACTTATTTCATTACATGTCTTTTAGAGGTATTTCTCATTTTCCCAAATTAGGAACTAGTGTGGCTTACTTCAATATCTCTATAATATTTCTATAATCTTCTTCATAATCATTTTTCCAAGCGTCAAAGTTATCAATTACACTACCATTGTATTGATTAAGTATGATTTCAATACTATATATGATACTTTGCTTATCCAAACTACTACTTGTAGAATCCAATTCATTCAATAACAATGGAATACAAAAAATACCTAAATCTGCAAGAGAGTCTATTTTGGTTTGTAAGCTTATGGAATTACTATTAAGTAAGTTGTAAAATTGATTAATAGTGTCTTTGACTTTATCATTATAGCGTTGTCTAAATTCAAAGGCTTTTGACTATTGGGATTTCACTAATATTGATGAATGAAAAGGACGGAGGCATAGTTCTAAATATGTAATACCATTTTAAGCGAACAGCAAAAAACCCCGTAAAATTAATATTTTCGGGGTTTCTAAAAGAGGCGACAATCAGATTTGAACTGATGATCAAGGTGTTGCAGACCTATGCCTTACCACTTGGCTATGTCGCCATATTTAATTTTCATATATAAGCTAATCATTGATTAATTTATATGAACTCCCCGAGTAGGGCTCGAACCTACAACCCCACGGTTAACAGCCGTGTGCTCTACCATTGAGCTATCGAGGAATAACTACTATTGATAATAGGTATCCAATGAATGAAAAATCATATACAGAATATATTCTATTCACTTTCTATGCTTTTTATTCCTTAACAGATATGAACAATTCTTTAGGTCAAGCCCTCGACCTATTAGTATTAGTCAGCTCCATGCATTGCTGCAC
>CALDJN010000363.1 GCA_937901695.1 uncultured Anaerocolumna sp. | reverse complement strand
GCTGGCAAGAGCTATGGTTACTCAATATGGTATGTCAGACAAATTTGGTTTGATGGGACTTGAGTCTATTGAAAACCGTTATTTGGATGGACGACCAGTATTAAACTGTGGAGATGCTACTGCTGCAGAAATTGATCACGAAGTAATGAACATTTTGAAAGAATGTTATGATAAAGCAGAAGCACTTTTAGCTGAAAATCGTGAAGTGCTGGATAAGATTGCAGATTACTTGGTTGAAAAAGAAACCATTACAGGTAAGGAATTCATGAAGATATTCCATGAAGTAAAAGGTTTACCAGAAGAAACCAAGAATGAAGAAGAGCTAAAGAATGAAGATAAGCCAAGGATTGAAGAAAAACCTAATGAAGTAATCGATGTGAAACTGGCAGAAACAAAAGAAGAAATAGTTGAAACTCCAGATAATAGGGAAACAACTCATTTGTAATAACATCCTAATTGAAAGGACTATGAAATCGAAGGTAAAACCTTTCGTTTTTCTAGTCCTTTTATTAATGTAATGATTAGGACATCAAAAGCCTTATATTAATTAAAATATGAAGGACAGTTGTAAAACAGTTGCAAAACGGTTGCAAACGGTTGCAAAACAGTTGTCATTCTGAGAGCGTTAGCTCGAAGAATCTCAGTTTAAAGAAAGAATCTTCGAGCATAATTCAGCAAGCTGAATTATGCTCTCAGAATGACACGCTTTCATAGCGACGACACAGAAGCTCTTAAAATGACACTCAGTAATTTGCCACCCAATTCATTTATTTTCAGATTAGGAATTGACAGAACCATTTATAATGATTACATTTAACATATATGATATGATGTAAGGACGTACAGATATTAGAAAGGAATAAATATGGTTTTTGATATAGAAGAAGAATTAAAGAAGCTTCCCGCCAAACCAGGTGTATATATTATGCATGACAACCGGGATACAATAATATATGTAGGAAAAGCCATAAGTTTAAAAAACAGAGTTCGGCAGTATTTTCAAAGCAGCAGAAATCTTACTCCAAAGATTCAACAGATGGTTAGTCATATTAATTATTTTGAATATATTATCACAGACTCGGAATTAGAGGCATTGGTTTTGGAATGCAATCTGATTAAAGAGCATAGACCCAAATATAATACCATGCTAAAGGATGATAAAAGTTATCCTTATATTAAAGTGACGGTTCACGAAGCATATCCAAGGGTACTATTTGCCAGACACCGGGACAAGGATAAAGCCAAATATTTTGGACCTTACACAAGTTCCAAATCCATAAAGGATACACTGGAATTACTTCGGAAAATATATTTTATAAGGACCTGTAATCGAAATTTACCAAAGGATATTGGTAAGGACAGACCTTGTCTTTATTACCATATTAAGCAGTGTAAAGCACCCTGCCAGGGTTATGTTTCAGAGGAAGAATATAAAGTATCTATCCAAAAGGTACTGGAATTTCTAAATGGTAACTATTCTTTGGTGACCAAAGAGTTGGAAGAAAAAATGAAACAAGCTGCAGAGAATCTGGAATTCGAAAATGCAGCGGAGTATAGAGATTTGCTAAACAGTGTCATGCAAATCACTCAAAAGCAGAAAATTACCAGCAGTGAATTGGAAGATCGTGATATATTAGCTTTGGCAACTACAGGAAGTGAAGCAGTGGTACAAGTTTTCTTTATCCGAGGGGGCAAATTAATTGGCAGAGATCATTTTTACCTGACTGGTATAGAAAATGAAACCAAAAGTTCCATTTTAACAAGCTTTGTAAAGCAATTTTATGCCGGCACCCCTGTCATTCCAAGAGAGTTAATCTTAGGAGAGCCAATTGAGGACCAGGAAATTATAGAAGAATGGCTTACATCGAAACGAGGGCAAAAGGTATATATTAGGGTTCCGGTTAAAGGAGAAAAGGAACGATTGGTAGAGCTTGCAAGAAAGAATGCTTCCTTAGTATTGCAGCAGGATGCTGAAAAGATAAAACGAGAAGAAGCCAGAACAATCGGTGCCTTAAAGCAAATTGGTGATTTATTAGATATACCGGGCATTAGCCGAATTGAGGCTTTTGATATATCCAATACCAGTGGCTTTGAATCTGTTGGGTCTATGGTAGTCTATGAAAATGGTAAACCAAAGAGAAATGATTATCGTAAATTTAGAATAAAATCTGTAAAGGGACCTGATGATTATGCTTCCATGGAGGAGGTTCTTACCAGAAGATTTACTCATGCTATTCGGGAAGGGATTCCATCACGAGAAGGGGAAGAACTTGTACTGCGAGAAGAACTTGCATTACGTGAAGGGCTTGCTCTTCCAGAAAATCATGTACTCCACGAACAGCAGGAATTAAAAGAAAAGAGTTTGGTTCAGGAATACGGAAGTTTTAATAAACTACCGGACTTAATTATGATGGATGGTGGTAAGGGTCAGGTTAATGTTGCCAAGAAAGTATTGGATGACCTAAAATTGGTAATACCCGTATGCGGCATGGTAAAGGATGATAACCATAGAACGCGGGGACTTTATTATAATAATACGGAAATCCCCATCAATACACATAGTGAAGAATTTAAACTGATAACAAGAATTCAAGATGAAACCCACCGATTTGCAATAGAATATCATAAGCTGCTTCGTGGAAAATCACAAATACATTCTGTATTAGATGATATTAAGGGTATTGGAGCTACAAGAAGAAAGGCTTTGATGAAACATTTTCAATCTGTGGAAGCTATTAAGGAAGCTAGTGTGGAAGAACTGGCTGCAGTGAATTCTATGAATAAACCTTCAGCAGAAAAGGTATATGAATTCTTTCATTCATAGGTGCATTCGGTGCCAGGCACCAAACCACCAACCTTCACCGGCACCAGTCTTCCCCCCTCTTCCCCCCTCCGGTGCCAGGCACCATTTTGGTGCCTGGCACCGGAAAGTAAGATGCCATCCAATAATATTGTTTACATTATAAGAACCTATATGATAAAATAGTAAAATCAATGCAGAATTATAAATTTATTGTTTTCAGGAAATAGGAAAGGAAGTATAAATATGTATACTGTAGAATTAGCAACCCTAATTGAAAAAATGAATCTTGAGGTTCTAACACCGGATATGGACTATAAACATATTAAAATCTGCCAACCGGAACTGAACCGTCCGGCTTTACAATTGGCAGGATTTTTTGATCATTTTGATTCTGACCGTGTTCAAATCATTGGGCGTGTAGAAGAAGCTTATATGAGAAAAATGGAGAAAGATCATGGTATAGGCATATTGACAAGATTAATGGATTATAAGATTCCTTGTATTGTATTCTGCAGGAGTATTGAAGTACAGCCAGAATTGATTCAATTAGCGACGGAAAAAGGTGTACCTATTTTAAGGACAAGTAAAACCACATCTTCCTTTATGGCAGAAGTGATTCGTTGGTTAAATGTTGAGTTAGCACCCAGAATATCCATACACGGTGTTTTAGTAGATGTATATGGTGAGGGTATCCTAATCACTGGAGAAAGCGGCATTGGTAAAAGCGAAGCTGCTTTGGAATTGATTAAGAGAGGGCATCGCCTTGTAACCGATGATGTTGTAGAGATAAAGAAAGTAAGCGATGAAACTTTAATCGGAATGGCACCGGATATAACAAGACATTTTATTGAACTAAGAGGTATTGGAATTATCGATGTGAAAACCCTGTTCGGTGTTGAAAGTGTTAAGAATACCCAGTCCATTGATTTGGTTATTAAGTTAGAAGAGTGGGATAAGGATAAGGAATACGACAGATTAGGTTTAGAAGAACAATACACAGAATACCTTGGAAATAAAGTAGTATGTCACTCCATTCCGATCCGTCCAGGACGTAATCTTGCTATAATCGTAGAGTCTGCCGCAGTTAACTACAGACAAAAGAAAATGGGCTATAATGCTGCACAGGAATTATATAATCGTGTAACGAATAATTTAATGAAGAAAAATAAAATTAATGAAGAATAGACAACGCTAGGGAAGGAGAATGGGATTGTTTCAAAACTGTGAGATATCATTCTTCAGAATTGAGCTTTGTCATTCTGAATTATGCCCGAAGAATCCCATTTTAAAGAGGGATTCTTCGCCTGCGGCTCAGAATGACAGGTCTTATGACAAGTCTATGACAGGTCTTATGACAAGTCTATGACAGGTCTTATGACAGGTCTTATGACAGGTCTTTTGACAGGTCTTATGACAGGTCTTTTGACAAGTCCTTTGACAAGTCTTTTAACAGTTTTGCTTCAACCTCAGGTAATAATATGGAAAAGTTATGTTGGAATTGATATTGGTGGAACAACAGTAAAATTAGGGCTATTTACAGAGGAAGGTAATCTGGTTGACAAATGGGAGATTACAACTAGAAAAGAAGAGTCCGGCCGTTACATATTAAGTGATGTAGCCAAGTCCATAGAAAATAAAATAGAAGAACGAAATTTATCTAAAGATCAAATCGTTGGCATAGGCGTAGGTGTACCTGGACCTGTTACTGCCGATGGAACGGTTATACAATGTGTAAATTTAGGCTGGGAAATCGTAAATGTTGCTAATGAAGTAAAGGCACTTACCGGATTTCAGGCTAAAGTTGGCAATGATGCCAATGTAGCTGCCTTAGGTGAAATGTGGCAAGGCGGCGGTAAAGGTTATAATAGTATAGTTTTGGTTACCTTAGGAACTGGAGTAGGAGGCGGCGTAATTGTTGATGGTCAAATTATTACCGGAAGTAACGGTGCAGCCGGAGAAATTGGACATCTTCTGGTTAACTACGAAGAAAAGGATAAATGTGGCTGTGGAAAGACTGGCTGCTTAGAGCAGTTTGCTTCTGCAACTGGTATTGTAAAGGAAGCAAAAAGACTTTTAAGCAAATCTACTGAGCCTTCAAAGCTTCGTGAATATGAACAGCTGTCAGCAAAAAATATATTTGACTGTGCAAAAGAAAATGACAAGTTAGCATTAGAATTAGTGGATCAGTTAGGAAGATATTTAGGCATTGCATTATCCCACGTGGCTGCTGTTGTTGATCCACAGGCTTTTGTTATTGGCGGCGGCGTTTCCAAAGCTGGCAGCATATTAACCGATGCTGTGAAAAAATATTATAATCAATATGTAATGTTAGCATTAAAAAATAAAGAATTTAATCTTGCGGAACTTGGTAATGATGCAGGTATATTTGGATGTGCAAGACTTATTCTAGGTCATTAACTTTTAGTGTTGCCAAATTCTATTAAGTATTGTATGATATGTGTAGTTTTGGAAGGTATACAACTAGCAGGTTTACGCATATAATATTAGAAATATGTAAATATTAGCCTTAATCGGCTGATGACATTTTAGAAAGAGGAAATAAAATTGAATGAGGATTTTTATCAAAAACTAAAAGGTATTGTAAAAGACGAGCAAATATTGATAGAAGAACCTCTTGCAAAGCATACCACTTTTCAAATAGGCGGACCGGCAGAATTTCTTCTTCTACCTGAAACTAACAATCAGGTAGTTTCAGTGATAAAATTCTGCAGGGAAAGTAATATCCCTTTTTATGTAATTGGTAATGGAAGTAACTTACTAGTTAGTGATAAAGGATACAGAGGGATCATCATTAAAATTGGACAATATATGAGTAATATTATTATCCAGCCATATAATCGAAAAGATGATAACATACAGGACAGCCCTAATTCAGAAACGGATACCCAGGAAGTACCTGCTGGTGAAGAAACATTATACCTGGTTAAGGCAGGAGCAGGAGTATTACTTTCTAAATTAGCTAACGTAATAGCGGAACATGAATTAACCGGTTTTGAATTTGCATCAGGTATACCAGGTTCTTTAGGTGGAGCTGTAACCATGAATGCTGGTGCCTATGATGGAGAAATGAAAGATTCTATTATTGGTGCTACAGTAGCAGACCAGTCAGGTAACATTCTGTACCTAAATAAAGAAGAATTAAAACTTAGCTATAGAAAAAGTATTATTCAAGAAAAGAATTATATTGTACTGGATGCGTCTTTTGTTTTCCCACTTGGTGATAAAGAAGAAATCAGAAATAAAATGAACAATCTGAATGAAAGAAGACGTGATAAACAGCCTTTAGAATATCCCAGTGCAGGCAGCACTTTCAAAAGACCGGAAGGAAATTATGCAAGTAAACTAATTATGGAATCTGGCCTTAGAGGTTTTCAGGTTGGGAATGCACAAGTATCTGAAAAGCACTGTGGCTTTGTTATAAATAAGGGAGGAGCAACTGCTACTGATGTTATGACATTGATTACAGAGATAAAGCGGATTGTTTTTGATAAATATGGAGTCATGTTAGAACCAGAAGTAAGGCTTTTGGGTGATTTCCAGAAACTCGGTTAGTTTGAAAAATCAAGGATTGTTTCAAAAAGTGAATTTGATAAACAATTCACTTTGTAGATTTGTGCCATGGCACAAATTCGCCAGATAGCAGCAGAGGGAGCGAATTTTTATGAGACTGGTAATAGTTACGGGAATGTCAGGTGCAGGTAAAAGTTCAGTACTAAAAATGCTGGAGGATGCTGGGTATTTTTGCGTCGATAATCTTCCTATACAACTTATATATAAATTAGTTCAGCTAACCTTTAGCGGAACACAGAATATTGACAAAGTAGCATTAGGTGTGGATATTCGTAGCGGACAAGCCTTAGAGGAACTGGATGAAGTTTTGAATCAAATGGGTATGGATGGCTATCCATATGAGATACTGTTTTTGGATGCTAGTACTGAAGTATTGGTAAAGCGTTTCAAGGAAACTAGAAGAACCCATCCTTTATCAGGAGCAGGGCGGGTAGAACAAGGTATCGAAATGGAGAGAGGAAAGCTAGAATTCCTTAAGAAAAAGGCGAATGTTATTATAGATACAAGCCAGTTACTAATAAGAGAATTAAAAGTTCAAATTGATAAAATATATTTAAATAATGAAAAATACAATAATTTCTTTATTACCATTCTATCTTTTGGATTTAAATATGGAATACCCATGGATTCTGATTTAGTATTCGATGTAAGATTCTTACCTAATCCATACTATATTCCGAATTTAAAGCCAAAGACAGGAAATGATAACGAAGTGAAAAAATATGTAATGGAATCTGAAATGGCTCATATATTTTTAAGTAAACTGGAGGATATGATTGCATTTTTAATTCCAAACTATATTGCAGAAGGAAAAAATCAGTTAGTTATTAGTATAGGCTGTACTGGCGGAAAGCATCGTTCCGTTACCTTAGCCAATGAACTGGCGCAAAGGCTGCAACATCTTGAATATGGATTAAAGGTGGAGCATAGAGATATTATGAAGGATACTTTGAGAAATCATTAAGATATGTCACTCATGTATCTGAAAGATTTTGATAATCTTAATAATGAAAATGAATGTTATTGAGACATCAAAAGGGGGATAGGGCATGTCATTTTCCAAAGAAGTAAAGGTGGAATTATCGAAACAGATTAGCCCCGGGAGGCATTGTCAGATAGCTGAACTGGCAGCAATTATCAGTTTATGTGGAAACATTATTATATCTGAATACGATAGATATATTCTAAAGCTCCATACGGAAAATCTGACAGTAGCGAGAAAATACTTTACATTAATTAAAAAAACCTTTAAAATAAATACAGAAATCTCTGTAAAACAAAATAATTATCTGAAAAAGAATAAAACCTATACAATGGTTATTGTAGATCATGACATAGTTATAAAAATCTTACAAGCTACTAAGTTAATGGATGAAAATAAAGAAATTAACGAAAACTTATCTGTAGTAGATAACCTGGTTATTCAAAATGCTTGCTGCAAAAGGGCTTTTATCAGAGGTGCATTTTTGGCAGCTGGTTCTATGAGTGAACCAAAGAAAACTTATCATTTTGAGATAGTTGCACCAAATGAACCGAAGGCAAGACAAATTCAAGAAATTATCAATACCTTTGACATAGATGCAAAAATTGTGACTCGTAAGAATCATTTTGTCGTCTATGTAAAAGAGGGTTCACAAATAGTTGACCTATTAAACGTTATGGAAGCTCATGTATCTCTTATGAATTTGGAAAATGTCCGAATATTAAAAGAAATGAGAAACTCCATTAATAGGCAGGTGAACTGCGAGGCTGCTAATATTAATAAAACAGTACAGGCAGCAACCAAGCAGATTGATGATATAATATATATAAAGGAACAGATTGGTTTCAGTGAATTATCTGAGGGGTTGGAGGAAATTGCATCTTTACGCATAGAATATCCAGAAGCATCACTGAAAGAATTAGGGGTTCTGCTTAATCCACCTATTGGAAAATCTGGTGTTAACCACCGATTAAGGAAATTAAGCACTTTAGCAGATAATGTTAGGAAACAGAAGGAGGAAGTAAATTATGGTAACAAAGAAAATGACAATTAAAATTCCCACTGGATTAGAGGCTAGACCAGTTGCTTTATTAGTACAAGTAGCAAGCCAATATGAAAGTGCTATTTATGTAGAATGTGAAGAGAAGAAAGTCAATGCGAAAAGCATTATGGGAATGATGAGCTTAGGATTAGCCGCCGGTGAAGAAGTGACTGTTTCTGCTGAAGGATCCGACGAACAAGCTGCTATTGAGAATATTGAAAAATATTTAAGTGCTAAATAGATTCCATATAGGGTTAAAGGCTGTTATGAAACGGTCATTCATAAAACTGTCATTCTGAGTCCGAGTTAAAAGAATGCCTGTAATAAAACTGTCATTCTGAGTCCGATTTAGCTTTGCTAAATTGGGCGAAGAATCCCATTTCAACGTGAGATTCTTCGCTCATAATTCAGCAAGCTGAATTATGCCCTCAGAATGACAGTTTTTATTTTGCAAGCTGAACTATGTTCTCAGAATGACAGTTTTTATTTTGCAAGCTGAACTATGTTCTCAGAATGACAGTT
>CALDJN010000362.1 GCA_937901695.1 uncultured Anaerocolumna sp. | reverse complement strand
CATTTTGAGCAAGGTCTTTTCATTTTGAGCAAGGTCTTTTCATTTTGAGCAAGGTTCTTGTCGCTTTGGGCAAGTTTTGTCATTCTGAGCGGGTTTTGTCATTCTGAGCCCAAGGCGAAGAATCTCACCTTAAAATGGGATTCTTCTCCTTCTGCTCAGAATTGTCACGTTTAACAGCACCACTATGAACGAAAGAGATTCTTCGCTACGCTCAGAATGACACGCTTTCATAGCAATGACAAGACTTTCCCAGAACGACAAGGCTTTCCCAGAACGACAAGGCTTTCCCAGAATGACAAGGCTTTCCCAGAACGACAAGGCTCCCCAGAATGATAAGGAGCCCCAGAATAACAGTTTTGACTCCTTTTATATAATACCAGATTTAATAAGAACAAAAATATTTTTTAAATAGGTATTGACATTAACAAATGAATAGTGTACTATGTAACTAGTTCACTAATACTTGAACACATTTGAAAGGAGGCGATTATATCATGGAATTTGATAATAACATTCCAATCTACATCCAGGTTATAAAAGATATCAAGAAGGATATTGTGAAGGGTGTAATACAACTGGGAGAAAAACTTCCTTCTGGAAGGGATTTGGCTTTAAAATATCAGATAAATCCCAATACTGCCAATCGAATATATAAAGAATTGGAAGCGGAAGAGATTTGTTTTACCAAAAGGGGTTTAGGGACCTATGTTACGATGGATGAGGAAAAGCTAAAGTCCATTCGAGTAGAGATGGCAGGTTCCTTATTAGACAATTTTATAGCCGGTATGAAAGACCTTGGATTTAAGAAAGAAGAAACTATTAAAATTATTGAAGTAAAATATGATGCAAAATCGTTTTAATTAGTAATGAAAATTCCAATAAATAATTGGTATAGATTATAAGATTATAGATTTAAAAATCAATCATCATTAAGAATTCTTTATATGAAAGTTAAATCTTAATGGGGTTTTATATAAATAAATTTTATAATAGGATAGGAGCGTAAAATTATGATATTACAATGCAGGGATTTAGTAAAAAAGTATTACAGTAAAACAGCCGTTAATGGTATTAGTTTTGATATTGATCAAGGCAAGATATATGCACTTCTGGGACCAAATGGTAGTGGTAAAACAACATTTATGAAGATAGCAGCTGGATTAGTAAAACCAACCAGCGGAACAATTACTTATAAAGGAAACGAAATAGGACCTGTCACAAAGAAGAGAATTGCTTACATGTCAACAGAACCATTTTTCTATAACTATATGACCGTTGCAGATGTGGGTAAATACTATAATGATTTCTTCGAAGATTTTGATGTAAAACGCTATGAAGAATTAATCGACCGAATGGAATTAAATATGAAGGATAAATCTAAGACCTTATCTTCTGGTTTAGCAGCTAAGTTAAAAATTGCTGCGACGCTTGCAAGAAAAGCAGAGTTATATATGCTGGATGAACCGCTTAATGGCATTGACATTATAGCTAGAGATAAAATAATAACTACTATCTTAGAAGCTGCGAAAGAGGATGTAACTCTTCTTATTTCCAGTCATTTAGTAGATGAATTGGAAAAAATAATTGATAATGCAATCTTCGTAAAGAATGGAAATATTGCTCTTATGGGTGAAGCAGAAGATTTAAGAGTAAAACATGGCAAGTCAATTGTAGAACTTTATAAAGAAATATATGCGTAATAGGGGGAAATGGTAATGTTAAAATTAATGAAATATGAATTTAGAAAACAGGCTTTTTCAAAAATGGTTATTCTTTTATTAGTAGGTTTAATTGAATTGTTATTCTTCTTTGGAATTATAACAGATAAAAGTGATGTTATGGGTACAGCTATGGGAATTTTGACCATATTTACTTTTGGAGCACTATTTTTCCTGGCATTTGAATCCATTATTACTTTTAGTAATGATTTAAAGCAAAAAAGTAGTTATATGTTATTTTTAACACCACATACCAGTTATAGTATTGTAGGTGCTAAGGTTTTAGCAGCAGCAATTCAGATTACATTAGCTGGTGTTGCTTTCTTTCTAGTATACTCTTTGGATATTGCTGTTTTAGTTGGTAAATATAATCAATTAGAAGCTTTAAAGGAAATAATTAATCACTTTTTACAAGAAGTATTTTCATTAAATATCCAGTTTAAGGATATTGCTGCAGTAGTAGCTGTAATTATAACAAGTTGGATTAGTACAATCACAGTTGCATTTTTCTCCATTACATTAAGTGCCACCTTCCTTGCAAACGTTAAGTTAAAAGGATTAGTAAGTTTCCTAATATTTATTGCATTGAATTATGTGTTTGGCAGAATAGTAAATATGTCACTTGGTAAAGTCTACGATGTTAATAATTTTAACAATTTAGTGATGTATTATAGCCTTATAAGTTTATTTATGCTTTGCTTCACAATCATTACTTATATAGGAACTTCCTGGATGCTTGACAAGAAAGTCAGTGTTTAACTTTATGATAAATTAGAAAGTAGGTGTTTTATGAAAAAAATAATCTTTTTATTTCTATCATTTCTAGTTTTTATCGGCGTAATTTTAGGAAAAGAAAAAGTAACAAGGAAATATTATCCTGCTAAATAATCATGTAATGCTCTTGCTTAGTAGGAGATAGAAGTTTTGCTTACTTGATGTAATTAACGCGTCAAGTAAGCATTTTTATTAAAGGTGAGGAGGATGTAATTGAAAAAATATATTATTTTGCTTACAATATTAATGATTAGTTTATTAACAGGCTGCAAATCAAAAGATAATGAAAATAATGAATATGCAACAAGTCTTAGTAAAAGCCAAAAGATTGAAATTAGTGTTGCAGACAGCCCGGATGTTTATTTGATTGATGAAAAGAAGGATATAGAAGCATTTATTAAAAAAATAACAGCAGACAAGTGGGAATTAAAGGAGCTGCCAGAAGAGGCGGAGTTGGCAAGGGAATACATTTTCTATCAGAGTGATACCGTAAAACTAATGGATAGAACTAATAATAAAGATGAAGTAAAAGAAGCAGCAAAAATAATTACCTACAAAGATTTACCTTATATTAAATTCACAATGAATGAGCTTGAATTTAGTTTTTTAATATCTGAAGAAACGGCTCAATATTTAAATACTTTAGGAAACTAAAGTATTTAGTTTTATAAGGGAATGACAATATGAAGTGAATGAAATGAAGTATTGCCTTGAATTGTTCTAATAGATAGAGTAAAATAATTGAGGTAATTGTTACAATGTAAGCCTATAAGTTTGTTACAGTTTAGCCTGTAACATAAGTTTACTATGCGATTACCAATACTTATGATATATTTAGTCATGCAGTATTAGAATATAAGTTTAAGCGTAAATATATTTGCTTTCAGAATTAGAAAGGTGTTACTATGATTTATTTAGATTATGCCGCCAACACCCCTGTTGATCCAAAAGTGTTGGACACATTTTGTGAAGTATCTTTGAAATATATGGGTAATCCTAACTCACCTCATAGGTTAGGTGTTGATGCAAATGAACGAATGCGACAGTCTACGATACAGATTGCTAATATGCTTGGAGCAAAAGAGAATGAAGTAATCTATACTTCCGGTGCCAGTGAATCCAACAACATGGCTATAAAAGGAATTGCAGGAAGATACTCAAGGTATGGCAAACATATTATAACAACTTATCTGGAACATGCATCTGTAACAGGACCCATAACAGCATTACAGAATAGCGGATTTGAGGTTGACTTTGTTAATATATTAGAGAATGGTCAAATAGATTTGGAACATTTAAAAGAATTAATTCGAGAGGATACTATATTAGTATCCATTTGTTATGTAGACAGCGAAGTTGGGACAATACAACCCATAGAAGAAATCAGTAAAATCCTGCATGCCAAGTCACATTGTTATTTTCATGTAGATGCAACACAGGCAGTTGGCAAGATTCCGGTAACTTTTGAGCCTGCAGATTTAATGACCTTCTCAGCTCATAAATTCTATGGAATCAATGGCAGTGGCGTATTATTAAAGAAAGAATCTATTATGTTAGAACCATTAATTCATGGAGGACTAAGTACGACCTCCTTCCGTAGCGGTACTCCTACCCTTAATTTGGCAGCTGCAACAGAAAAGGCTCTTACCATTGCTACAGGGGAACTGCAAAAAAGATATGACTATGTAAAAAAAATAAATAAGGAATTAAGAGAAACTTTAGAAAAGTATGACATTGTAAAAATCAATACCCCTAAGGAGGGTTCTCCATTTATACTAAATATAAGCATAAAAGGTATGAATACCAACAAACTCCAGGGAGATTTAGATAAGGAAAATATATGTGTAGCTACAAAATCAGCCTGCTGTGCACCAAATACAGTATCAAGACCTGTATATGCCATAACCAAGGATAAAAAGCTGGCTTTGTCAACGTTGCGAATAAGTTTAAGCCATCTGACGACGGAAGAAGAGATAAAAGAGTTTCTTGATAAATTTGATAGGTGCCAGGCACCAGGTGTCAGGCACCATAGAAAGAGGATATGTATGGAGAATTATAAAGACGTAGAAAGAAGTATTATAAAGAGATTTCGAAAAGAGATATGGAGAAAATTCATAACTGCAATTAACGATTACCAACTGATACAGGAAGGCGATAAAATAGCAGTATGTATTTCTGGGGGTAAAGATTCCATGCTTCTTGCAAAATGCATGCAGGAATTACAAAAACATGGCAAAGTTAAATTTGAAGCAGAATATTTAGTTATGGACCCAGGATACAATCCATATAATAGGCAGGTAATATTAGACAATGCAGAATATTTAAACATTCCAATTAAAATGTTTGAATCCAATATATTTGATGCGGTAGCAACGGTTGAAGATTCACCTTGTTATCTTTGTGCCAGAATGAGAAGAGGTTATCTATATAAGAATGCACAGGCATTAGGATGTAACAAGATTGCGTTAGGTCATCATTTTGATGACGTTATAGAAACTACTTTAATGAGTATGTTATATAGCGGACAGGTGAAAGGTATGATGCCAAAGCTGCATAGTACCAACTATAAAGGAATGGAATTAATAAGACCATTATATATGGTAAAAGAAGCGGATATTCTGGCGTGGAAGAAATATAACAATTTGCAATTCATTCAGTGTGCATGCCGTTTTACTGAAAACTGTATGCTTGGTGATAACGGCGGCGGTTCTAAACGTGTGGAAATGAAAGAATTGATTAAGAAATTCCGTCAGACCAATTCTATTATTGATATGAATATCTTTAGAAGTATGCATAATGTGAATCTGGATACGGTTATTGGGTATCAGAAGAAAAACAAAGTGCATAGTTTTCTGGATGAATATGATCAATTTGGTGAAAATGAATGCATTGAGGAAGATGAGTGTATTAGGAAAGATGATATCTAGAAATAGGGAATTTACTGATATTTTAGCATGTCATTCTAAAAATTAAAAATGTAATTCAAAGATTCTTAGATGTCATTCTGAGCCAACGGCGAAGAATCCAGATAGCAAGACGTTTTGAGATTCTTCGCCGTTGGCTCAGAATGACAGAAAATATCAAAATAACAAAACACAAAAATAACAAAATACGAAAGTAACGAAATACGAAAGAAATTAGGTGATTACTTGAAGAAATTTTATAAAGTAATAATCTTGGTGATTTGTTTCATATTAGGTACATTTATGACTCCAAATGTTCAGGCAGCAACTGACCAGCAGTACATTCGAGTAGGATTAGAAAGCCGTTTTGATAATCGG
Source organism: uncultured Anaerocolumna sp. (assembly GCA_937901695.1). Lineage (GTDB taxonomy): Bacteria > Bacillota > Clostridia > Lachnospirales > Lachnospiraceae > Anaerocolumna. The sequence continues at coordinate 372 of CALDJN010000362.1, read as the reverse complement.
AGCAAAATTACCTTAGAAACCAAAAGAATCGGAATGGGATATTGCATTAATAACGGATTCCGAGAGGAGGTTAATCTAGTCAGTAATTCCGGTTTCTCCTTTTCACCTGCTAAAGGTTATTATTTTAGTGTTCAGGAAACCTTTAAAAATTACAATCAGGCAAAAGAAGTTGTAAAATCAATGAAACAACTGGATGTAAATGCTTATCCTGTTATTTTATACCGTAATACATGGAAGGTTTATATAGGAGGCAGCACGGATAAAGATAACATACAGGCACAACACAATGAAGTCATAGAACGTTTTGGATTTACATACTCCAGCATAACAGCGGATAATCCATATCTTATCTCAGTAGAAGGTGCTGAGGAC
>CALDJN010000361.1 GCA_937901695.1 uncultured Anaerocolumna sp. | reverse complement strand
GGTTTAGGCTCCTGCTAAAATGCCACCTAGTGTCAATGAGATTATGAGTAAGTAGTGTAAGCGGATAAACTCGCCTATAGGCAAGTAGGAATATCCACTTGACTATAACTATTAGATAAATGAAATATAACGGAGGATGAAAATATGGAAACAGGAATTTTATTGGAAAGTGGAACCAATGAGCTTGAAGTGCTAGAATTTAAGGTAGGAGAAAATTATTTCGGAATAAATGTAGCTAAAATAAGAGAAATATTACCTTATCAAAAACCTACTCCTATTCCCAATGCCCACCCATTTATTGAAGGAATTTTTATGCCAAGAGATATGATTATTTCTATTGTCGATTTAGCTAAATGTATGAAATTACCAGAATCAGAGCATAAAGCCTCTGATATGTTTATTGTAACAAATTTTAATAAGTTGAATGTAGCATTTCATGTACATAGCGTTGTTGGTATACATAGAGTATCCTGGCAAGATATTATTAAACCAGATGAAACAATTAGTACAGGTAAGAATGGTATAGCGACTGGTATAATTAAAATGGATGAAAAGTTAATTATCATTCTTGACTTTGAAAAAATAATATCAGATATAAACCCAGAAACAGGATTAAAAATATCTGATGTGAATCATTTAGGTGTTAGAAAGAGAAATGATTCTCCAATTATCATTGCAGAAGATTCTCAGCTGCTTAATGCACTTATTGTTGATTGTCTGTCGAAAGCAGGCTATTCCAATATTATTAACACCACAAATGGACAGGAAGCATGGAACAAATTATTAAAATTTAAAGAAGATAAAAGTGTTGACAGAAATGTAAAATGTGTCATTACAGATATTGAGATGCCACAAATGGATGGTCATCATCTTACTAAGTTAATTAAAACCGACGACGATTTAAAACATATACCGGTAATTATATTTTCATCTTTAATTAATGATGATATGAAACGTAAAGGGGAATTACTAGGTGCAGATGCCCAATTGACGAAGCCAGAAATAGGAACATTAGTAGATGCAATAGATAGACTTATTCTTCGATAATTGAATAATTATTAATTTATTTATATTTTATTATGATAATAAAAAGAAATTAATATTATAATATCGTATACCTTGTAAGGTTATGTACAATATGGTAATATTTTGATGATTAAGTAATTAAATAATTAATAGGTGGTGAATTTGTGGCTAAGTGTAAAATATGTGGTTCAGAATTTCAAGGAGAATCAGCATATTGTGATAATTGTTTAAAGGAAAATAAGAATTATTCTAGTGAGTCATATCTTGATAATTTGTTAAAAAGTATGGTAAACCAACCAAGTACAAATCAAAATGTTAACATCAATAAGAAGATAGCTGCAAAAAGTGACAATACAAATGAGAAACTAGAAATAGAAAATAAAGATGAACAGGAAGATAATAATTTGGAAAATAGGAAATATACTTCAGACGAACAAGAACAAATAAAGGACGATATAGAAGATATTCTTGCCCCCGGAAAAGAATATCAAGATATATTAGCCCTGGAAGAAGACAGTAATATAGACGAATCTGTCGATGAAGATAACAATTTTAATAATGAATCATTGGACGATATATTAAGTTTACATGATGATTTTAATGAAGAATCAAACGAAAATAATTATGAAAATTCAAGTGAAGACATAAAAGAAGACATCGTAAGCTTACACGATAATTCAGAAGAAGCGCCTGATAAAGGCATAAAAGAAGATATTGTAAGCTTACATGATAATTCAGAAGAAGCACTTGGTAAAGGCGCAAAAGAAGATATTGCAGGCTTACATGATAATTCAGAAGATGATTCTAGCCAAGGCATGAATAGTGATATTTTAAGCCTTCATGATGATTCTAATGTAGATGCTATCGGGGATGATGGTAGATTAGATATTCAGGACGATTTACCTGAAGAAGATGATAATACTTCTGCATCAGATTTTGAATCAATGAACGAAGCTGATGATGATTTGGTTGCTTTATTAGGCATGATTACAGGTCTCGAGGAATCTTCCAATGGAAGCAATAAGGAGGATGTTTTTGCATTGGAGGAAAAAGAAGATGATTGGGCTCATGACCAATTAAAGACTACATCTAATGATAAAACTAAGTCATCAAAAAGCAAAGATGCTCTTAATGATATAGCCGCTTCACCATCAAAAAGCAAAGATGCTCTTAATGATATAGCCGCTTCATCAGCCAAAAGCAAAGATACTCTTAATGATATAGCCGCTCCATCAGCCAAAAGCAAAGATACTCTTAATAATATAGATACTTCATTAGCTAAAGATCAAGATAATAATGATATGTTAAATGATATTTTATCAATTGATAATTTATTTGGTGATGAACCAATTCAATCTACTGCAGATAAAAACCCAGGAGATTTAGGCGAAGTTTTTTCTGATTCTTTGAGTGCTATTAATGTATTAAATGACCAAGATAAAAACGAAGATTTTAATAATGATGATATTTCATTATTAAGTCAAACTGAAAATCGTGAAGATGTAAAGAAGAAAAAATGGGCAAAGATATTTGGTTCTGGCAAAAATGGAGGAAAAGAAATGGAAGAAGTTAAGGAAAAACCAAAGAAAAAGGAAAAAGTTAAAAAAAGTAAGAAAAAGAAAAAGGAAAAATTAAAAGATAAAGCAGTTGCAGCAAGTAAAAATAATTCGAATCAAGAGGAAGAGCAAGATAATAAGAAAGCTGTAAAAGGGAAACAAGAGAAAAAGGTAAAAGACAAGAAGGCTGCAAAGGCTAAGAAAGAAAATGCAAAGAAAAAGAATGCAGTAAAGAATCCGAACTCTATCGTAAAGGAAGTAATGGAGGAAGAGGATACAGGAAAAATAAGCAAAGCAGGAACATCATTAACATTTATCTTTTGTGGTCTTATAGCAATATTCATTATAGTAGGAACCAATCTATATACATATTCTCTTAATATGAGTAAAGCAAAATCTGATTTTGAAAGACAAAGGTATACAGATGCTTATAATGATATATATGGGTATAAAGTAAAAACCAGCGATATGGAACTATATGATAAGATTATGACTGTAATGTATGTGAACAAGCAGTTGAATTCTTTTTATAATTACAGTAGTTTAAGCAAACAACCAGAAGCTTTAGATTCTTTACTAAAAGGTCTGGCAAGATACGAAGAAGTTATCGATAAAGCCGTTTCTCTAGGAATAAAAGAAGATATGGATAGCTTGAAATCACAAATAATTGTTGAGTTAGAAGACAAATACAATATAAAAGAAAAAGAAGCATTAGCAATTATATATACTGAGGGCAAAGACGAATATACCCAACATGTTCTAAATGCAGTGGCTAAAAATACAAATTAATTGTTGCAGTAAACTCTATAGTAGAGTAACATAAAGAATAACGAATATTTCGTTATTCTTTATTTAGTATTGAATAAAATACGAATAAAAATACTGGTGAAAAATTTATAACACGTAAATCCAAATCATTTATAATAATATAAACCATAATTCAATGAATATAGAATAAGCTATAATTCAATGAATACAGAATAAGCTATAATTTAATGAATACAGAATAAGCTATAATTCAATGAATACAGAATAAGCTATAATTAATGAATACAGAACAAACCATAATTCAATGAATATAGAATAAACCATAAGGAAGGATATAATAGGATGATTGCAATTATTGACTATGATGCAGGTAACTTAAAAAGTGTCGAGAAAGCTTTGACTTACTTAGGAGAGGCAACGACTATTACAAGAAACAGAGAGGAAATTCTAGAGGCTGACAAAGTTATATTACCGGGTGTAGGTGCATTTGGGGATGCTATGGAAAAACTTCATAGCTTTGGACTTGCAGATGTGATAAAAGAAGTTGTAAATCAGAAGAAACCATTACTAGGTATTTGTCTGGGACTTCAATTACTTTATGAAAGAAGTCAAGAATCTGATGGGGTAGAAGGATTAGGAATATTAAAAGGAAAGATACTTCGAATTCCCGATTGTGAAGGTCTTAAGATTCCTCATATGGGATGGAATTCTCTTGAAATAAAACCAGGTGCAAAATTATTTAAAGGTATTGAAAATCAATCCTACGTTTACTTTGTACATTCCTATTATTTAAAAGCAGATAATAAGGATGAGATTGCTGCAACGACTAATTATAGTACTGTAATCCATGCTTCAGTGGAAAAAGACAATATCTACGCTTGTCAATTCCATCCTGAAAAGAGTGGGGAAGTTGGATTAAAAATATTGAAAAACTTTGCAGAGTTGTAGGAGGATAAAGGATGTTTACAAAAAGAATTATACCTTGTTTAGATGTTCATAATGGACGTGTTGTGAAGGGAATTAATTTTGTTAATTTAAGGGATGCCGGAGATCCGGTAGAGGTGGGAGCTGCTTATGACAAAGCCGGTGCAGATGAATTAGTATTCTTAGATATTACCGCATCTTCAGATGCAAGAACAATTAAAATAGATATGGTGCGCAGAGTTGCTGAAACAGTATTTATTCCATTTACCGTTGGTGGAGGCATTCGTACAGTAGAAGATTTTAAATTGATCTTAAGAGAAGGTGCTGATAAGGTAGCTGTTAACACCGCAGCTATATTAAATCCTAATTTAATTTCAGAAGCGGCAGATAAGTTTGGAAGCCAATGCGTAGTTTTAGCAATAGATGCAAAACGACGTCCAGATGGCTCTGGATGGAATATCTATAAGAATGGTGGAAGAGTAGATATGGGTATTGATGCCGTTGAATGGGCAATGAAAGCCAATCAACTTGGTGCAGGGGAAATATTATTAACCAGTATGGACAAAGATGGCACAAAAGATGGATATGACATAGAACTTACCCGTACTATTTCGGAAAATGTGTCTATTCCTGTTATAGCTTCAGGTGGTGCAGGTACTATGGAACATTTTTATGATGCTTTAACAGATGGAAAAGCAGATGCCGCACTGGCAGCATCTTTATTTCATTATAAAGAAATGAAAATTATGGAATTAAAGAAGTTTTTACATGACAAAGGCATAAGTGTAAGAATGTAACTTCACTTTGCTGATGGATGGCAGAACTTTTTGAAAATTAATATAAAAGTAATAGGAGAGATAAAAATGAGTGCAATTACAAATGACTGGTTAACTGCGATAGGTAATGAATTTCATAAGGAATACTACGCAAAACTTTACAATTTTATAAAATCAGAATACAATAAATATCTTATTTTTCCAAAAGCAGATGATATCTTTAATGCTTTTCATCTTACACCATTAAAGGAAGTCAAAGTCGTGATACTAGGACAGGATCCCTATCACAATGATAATCAAGCCCATGGCTTATGTTTTTCTGTAAAACCGGAAGTAGATATACCTCCTTCCTTGGTTAATATCTATAAAGAATTACATGATGACTTAGGTTGCTATATACCCAACAATGGATATCTTGAAAAATGGGCAAGGCAAGGGGTATTAATGCTAAATACCGTACTTACTGTAAGAGCGCATCAAGCTAATTCCCATCAAGGAAAAGGCTGGGAACAGTTTACTGATTCCGTAATAGAAGCTGTAAATGAACAAGATCGTCCAATTGTATTTTTACTTTGGGGAAGACCTGCTCAGGCAAAGAAAAAAATGTTGAATAATCCCAAACATCTAATACTGGAAGCACCGCATCCAAGCCCTTTATCTGCTTTTAGAGGATTCTTTGGCAGTAAACCATTTAGCCAAACAAATGAATTTTTAAAATCTCATGGAATAGAACCAATTGACTGGCAGATTGAGAATATTCCTAAGGCTGAATGACAAAGTAAATTTCGTTTTGCTAGATTAAATTTTATATAAGCCACTCATCTCATCATGATTACCAAGAATTAAGAAAGTATTAAGAAAGTATAAATGGTATATCTAAAAATTAACTTGACATATATCATTTATACAAGTATAATGTTGATAATTTAATAATCGCCAAAGATTTATATATAAATCTAATATAAGATGATAAAAGCTATGATAAGAATAAGTAATATTTAGTAATCCAAACAGAAAGTAACCGGTTGATGAGAGGTACATGGCAGACTGAATATGAATACATCTTTGAGCTTCACACCGAACAAACAGTATTAAGTAGGCTGTGACGGATTCCCGCACACGTTATAGTGCTAGAGTATAACCCGTTATATATGGAGTACTTGAAGAGGTAGACAATGTGAGTTGTCTATAAACTTAAGGTGGTAACACGAGACTATCTCTCGTCCTTTTGATAATGAAGGACGGGAGTTTTTTTTATGTAATGAAAATATATTATATTATATTTTACATAAAAACACGACCTTGGATGGGTATGACATTTAAACGGAAGAAATGGCATTTATTAAAAATAAAAAATTAAAAGGCGCTAAAGCGCCGGATTTGAGGTTATTATGAAGAAAGCAGTAGAAGAACAATTTAAAATCATTACTAAAGGCGTAGAAAGAATGGTTAGTGAGGAAGACCTAAAGAAAAAGCTTGAAAAATCTTTGAGGGAAGATAAGCCACTAATTGTTAAGCTTGGACTTGATCCAAGTGCACCAGATATTCATTTAGGTCATGCTGTTGTATTAAGAAAAATGAAGCAAATGCAAGATTTAGGACATCAGATAGTAATTGTTATCGGAGATTTTACCGGAAAGATTGGAGACCCAACAGGTAAATCTCAAGGAAGAAAAGCCTTGTCACAAAAAGAAGTAGAAGAAAATGCAGAAACATACAAACAGCAGATTTTTAGAATATTAGATCCAAATAAAACAATGGTTCGTTTTAATAGTGAATGGCTGGGTGAATTAAAGTTTGACTCCATATTAAAATTAGCTGCTACTACAACAGTTGCACGAATGCTGGAAAGAGATGACTTCCATAATAGATACACCAATAATTTTCCTATTGGACTTCATGAATTCTTTTATCCTTTAATGCAAGCTTATGATTCTATAGAGTTAAATGCTGATATAGAACTAGGTGGCACGGATCAAACATTTAATATCCTTATGGGAAGGACCTTACAAAAGACTATGAATCAGGAAGAACAGGTAGCACTATTTATGCCAATTCTTGAAGGACTAGATGGAGTAGAAAAAATGAGTAAAAGCTTAGGTAACTATGTAGGTATTTATGAGCCGGCTCATATAATGTTTAAAAAGGTAATGGAAATTCCTGATAATTTAATTATAAAATACTATGAATTAGCCACAGATGTACATCCTGATGCTATTGAAGTTATAAAGAAGGAATTATCAGCAGGTAAAAATCCCAAGGATGTAAAATTCCAATTAGCTAAGGAAATCACAGCTTTATATCATACAACGAATGATGTTGAAGAAGCAATAAAATACTATGAACAAGCATTTACAAACAAATCCATACCAGAAATAATCCCTGAATTAGTTTTAGAATCCAATAAAGATTTATTAATAGATATCATTCCCCTCTTAGTGAAAGAAAAATACGTTCAAAGTGGAAGTGAATTCAGAAGACTATTAAAGCAAGGTGGAGTTCAAATCAATGAAGAAAAGGTTGATGAGCTAGATTTAGATATGGTATTGGCTTGTGGCGATGTAATAAAGATTGGTAAAAAGAAATTTGTAAAGATAGTAAAATAATTAACAAATTATGTTGTTATAAAGTTTAATATATTAGCTATTGTATTAGTAATTGTTATAGGCTATGATAATTACAAAAATATCCTCGTACAATACAAAGATAGATAAAGGAAAAACTGAATAATAGTTAAAAACTCAATAACAGTTAAAAACTAATTAATAGTTAAAAACTGGATGGTGTATTACTTGTCCGAACAAGACGTCGAAAAGTGAGCAGGTCATCCTTCATGGAATGCTGGAGAGAATAAAAACAGAGAGGCTGTGGATATTAAGAAATTGCAAATATCTTCTAGGAGGCAGAGGATATGATGGAATAACATTGATAAAGGAACTAGGAGGAGAAGAAATCTGCCCAGTCATAGATATTTGTAGCAAATATAAAAATGTTGATTATGGTGGTATATAGTGGAAAATGCAATATATATTATATATATAAGTATGAACAAATAAACATGATTATTGTACAAAACTTAAAAAACAGTTGAAAATATACAAATATATTGTACAATAATATTACAAGGTAATTATAATATCATAAGTTAGTCATCAATGTAGAAAAGGATAATTAATAATGATTGCAATTATTACCTGGAAATTAAAAACTATTTGTTATGATATTAACGATTAGGAGGGGATGTAGCGCTATGAAGTGGAAATTTGTTTACTCTATCGGCTTAATCATTTGTCTAATTTTATTGGTTAGGCTAAATTCTAAACCAGCATCTGGAATGGGGAAGGAATATGAACTTAGATATCGTGTTAGTAATGACAATACACAAGTTGAAGGAAGAGAAGATGACTCAATTAATCATGTAATAAGGAAAGAGCCTGTTTATGTACCAATGGTTGAATTAGTTGATGAATTGACAGGCTATATAATTACTTATCCAATTAATGAAAACAATCAAACCTATGGTACATTAGAAAAGGATTACCCGCATCCAGACTTGATTCGGGTTACGACAAATGACGGAAAAGACGGATATGTTTATGCAACAGAATTCTTTCAAACTGTAAGCGGTAATGAGAAAAAAGTCATAAAGGTTTACCAGTTTAATGGTGAAAAAGTCATTGGAGATTTTACTATATCTGAATAAAGGAAGAAAAGAAATGAAGAATCGTCAGGATTTGATAGGTTATTTAATAATTGCCATAGCTATTATCATTGCTGGTATTCTAATTGCAAATGCAATTCGTGCTGGTTTTAGTAGGATTGGAGAGACTATAGTCTATCATGCAGAATTGTTAAGATAGCATATTATTAATAATTCATAAACACGAAAACGTAAATAGATTTGGCGGTAGCCTGTGGCTGCTTTATTCATTCTTCAAAACCTATAGTAACAAGTGGGAGCGCAGGTACATATTAAGAAAGCGTTTTTCGTTTGCGGAGACATTTTGCCGGAATTGTCCGCTTAAAGAGGGCAACTTGTTGACCTATCAAAGCGGACGATTCCGGTAAAATGCTCGTAGCAACTGAAAAATGCTCTTAATATGTACCTGCGCTCTCACTTGTTATTCAAAACCCTATCTAAGAATGAATAAAGCAGCCACAGGCTACCGCCAAATTCCACAACCTTCCGTTAATCAATTCAATTCTCCCATAAATAAAACTCCCGGAAGCCAATACCTCCCGGGAGTTCATATCAAAAGTCCATATCAAAAGTACATTATTCCATACCATCTGCTTTTTCTAAATTCTTATTAGCATTAGCCAGCATAAGCTTAATACGGTTAAGCTGGTTAACTTCACTTGCACCAGGATCATAATCCACTGCCACAATATTGGATTCCGGATGCCTTAAACGAAGTTCCTTAATAACACCCTTGCCAACAATATGATTTGGCAGACAACCAAAAGGCTGGGCACAAACAATATTATTAACACCAGAATGAATTAACTCAAACATTTCACC
>CALDJN010000360.1 GCA_937901695.1 uncultured Anaerocolumna sp. | reverse complement strand
ATTCTTATCAATAGCCATTAAAATTTGTTCTCTTAATTTCTCTCCCATTTTCATAGCTTCCTTTCTGATTTTATATTATCGATAATTACTTATCTTATAGATACAAAGTCTTATAGATACAAATCTTATAGATACAAATCTTATAAATACAAATCTTATAAATACAAAGTCTTATAAATACAAATATATTTTAAAACTAAAGTCAAAGTGGGCATTACAGCCCACAATCGCTGCTTACTCATAGCCTGTCACCACTTCATAGTTACGGTTCGGCGTGTCCTGTGGCACTTCGTAGCATTAGGTCTGTTACATAACTTTATATAATTCATCGCTTTTGGGTGGTTCTAAAAAGCGTTTTTCTTCTTCATTTATAACAATACGATTTCTTCCTTCTGTAATCCTGCCAATAACAGCTGCAGGAATTCCCTGCTTTTTTAATTCATCCACTAGTGCATTGGCTTTGTTGGTTATCATTAACATAACACCGCTGGATATTAATTGGTACGGATTTAAGTCGTAAAATTCACAGATTTCTATAGTTTCCTGTTTGATAGGAATTTTCTTAAGATCCACTTCAATACCTGACTTTGATGCTTCACCAATTTCCCAAAGTGCTCCAAAGATTCCGCCTTCTGTTACATCATGCATAGAAGTAACCCCCATTTCCCGGCCTACTTTTGCTTCTGGTAAGACAGAAATATTCTCGATAAAGTTCTTAGCACCATCAATAAAATCTCTTGTATATTTTGTCAAGAGTTCCGTTTCTTTTTTCTTGGCGATAATAGCTGTTCCTTCAAGACCTACCCATTTTGTCATGACAATTTCTTGTCCAGGCGCCGCACCTGCTGTTTTAATCATATACTCTTTCGGCATCTTGCCAACTCCTGCAACCGTAATAATTGGCTGATTTACTGCTGCAGTTATTTCTGTATGTCCACCAAGTATCTCAATATTTAGCTTGGAACAAATAGCTTCTACCTCTTTCATAATTCCTTTTAATTCTTCTTCTCTTGTTCCCTCTGGCAGTAAAATAGTAAGCATGATTCCTACTACTTCAGCTCCATTGGAGGCAATATCATTGGCAGTAATATGTACTGCTAATGATCCTATGTTATCTGTAGTTCCTGTAATTGGATCTGTGGACATTACATATACTTCATCCGCACCTAATTGGATGACGCTGCAATCTTCTCCAATACCAGGTCCAACAAGAACTTCATCTCGTCTATGTCTTATTTGCTTTAATATAGACCTTTTTAAAACAGTCTCAGGGACTTTACCAATTTTCATCTATTCCACCAAGCCCTTCCTTGAAGTATCTTTTCATTTTTATCTTACTATTTATACCTTATTATTTATATTGATTTCGGTGCCATATGCTCATAGGGGATTAAAATTATGAATATATATGTGCCTCTATTAATTTTAAGTCTGCATTGGACTTATGACACCAATAGAATTATTAACAATTGTGTGAATAAACTGTTAATTTCAAGCCTGCATTGGCTTATGACACTCAGATCAATATTAAAAGAACAGAATATGAGAAGTTTCCTTCCCATATTCTGATTCAAACTAGGTATTAGCCATTAACGTTATCATCATTTTGATTTATTGGCTCTGGCTCTTTTGTTTTAGTTTTATCTTCTTTCTTGTTATCTTCTGGTTTTGTAACATCTATATTATCATTTTTCTTGTCTTCATCAGAAGGTTTATCCGTTGAAGGTTTATCCGTTGAAGGTTTTTTCCCATCATTCACATCTTTAGGTACTTCCTCATTAGGTACTTCTTCATCAGGCACTTCTTCTACTACCTTAGTACCAATAGTAACATAACGAGGTGATGCATTATAAATGCTTTTGTTCACTCTGGTTCTGCTAACTTCAACACCATTTTCATATACCACTTTATATAATTCTGCCACATATCCAATGTGAGCTGACTGGGTTGTAACTTGGTAGGTTGTTGGCTGTGTCGGATCCTTTGTAACAACATCAGGTCCTGGCTGTGTTTCGCTCAGAACAACCGTTTCATATTTTACTCTCCTATTGGAGCTTCTTGTTTCTTCACCCCATATGTTAAAAGTAATGGTCCTGCCTTGAGTAAATGCCTGGATTAAAACCGGAGCATCTGTATTATTTTTAAACCTAAGGTTTTTCCATGTACCTGCAATAGCCGCATCCCTTGATAAATCCACATAACCAATGCTCATGGAATGGGAGGAACGTTCTGTTACTTCTAATTCAGATTCCAGTACTGCATTATAAAGCGTAGTTGTAACCTGACAAGCACCACCACCAATGCTGTCAACCACTTTTCCGTTAAGGTATGAGCCTGCTGCATAGTATCCATTTGCCGGTGTAAATGGAGTTAACTTATCATAAGCAGAAAATTCTTCACCTGGGTAGAGAATTGTGTTATTTATAAGCCTTGCACCGTTTGCAAGATTTGCTGCTCTGTCTGAAGAGGAAGTAGTGTAAGTTGTTGAATAGGAGCCCAATATAGAATCTACCCTTTCAACCATTGCCCTTGTATATTTAGGTTTAACTTCTATCACTTTTCCTGTAACAACAATATCTTCCTGATTCCAGCCATCTGATACAGCATTCTTAATATCATTTAGTGTGTCCTGTACTTCTAATTTTTTACCTACAACTTCGTTGGTATATACAAAAGTACCGCTTTCTCTTTTTACTGCAGCGTTCAAAGGTTTTACATCATATACGCTACACTTGGTATCTAAAAAATCTTTTATCTTATTATCATCAATGGTAAATGTAAGGTCATAAACTAGATTTTCAACCTGGGCGTCTTTTAAATCTTTATAACGTTTTATTAAATTTCCTTCCTTACCAACTTTTATCGCTTGTTCAATAAAATCATTTTCAACTTCAGTATATCCCAAATCTTTTAAAGAAATGGTTTCAGACTTATCTTCAATATTTACAGTAACCGTTTTACTTTTTAAATCATTAATGTAATTTTGTACAGCTTCTTTTGCCTGTGTTTCTGTCATTCCGCCTACATGAATGGAATCTATATAAATTCCTTGGGATATTACTTCATCATCTTCAGCAGCATTTACCTTAGAGACAATCATTGTGGAAAAAAAGCAAATTGCAAATAGCATCATCTTATATGCAGTTTTCTTCTTCATGGCTCTTATGTCTCCTTTCTTTTAATATGCTTATTTTATCATAATCCATAAAATTATCAAGATTTTGTTGGATTACTTTCCATAATATAGAATGCACCTATTTGAACAAGCAATACACTGATTGCTATTTGACATTTTAATATATATTATGTATATTCATAGTAAAAATAATATAACAAATTATACTATTGCACTTAATATTACTGGAACTATCATCGATAAAACTAATAGAATGATTATAATTGTAGACATTATTTTTCTTGTTTTTTTACTTCCAAAGTTCATTGTCTTCACCTCGTTTAATTAAAATTTGAAAGGACGTGTTTATTATGCCTTTACCACCTATGCCATTAATGCTAATTATTATTCTTGCCTTTACAATCTGGTTACATTTTATGATACGAAAATCAGATCGAAACAGTCGAGAGAATAAGGAAAAGTTCTGGGAAGAAGAAACAAAATCCAATCAGGTACGTAAAGTAGATATTTCTGGTTTAGATTATATTAAAATTCCCATGGATACATTGCCTATTTTTGAAACTACCGATAAAACACTGGTATCCATACATAAAACTATAACTGACTTGTCTCAAAAATCTATTCTTAATTTAACTGGTTTATCCAATACAGAGCTAAAGTTACATTATGGTGTAGCTAACCTTACCTTTTTATCGGAATGTGATAATAATTTTACTTTACTAGCTCGCACCCTTTATCAATGGGGTTCTTACCTTTACCAGATTGGTAATGTGGAAGATGCCCTTAAGGTTCTTGAATATGGTATTACATGTAAAACCGATGTAGCCAAACATTATCATCTGCTTGCCACTATATACAAGGATACGAATAAAAGTGATAAAATTACTAATTTAATTGAAGTTGCTGAATCAATTAGTTCATTGATGAAAGATTCTATATTAAAGGATTTAAAAGCCATACAAGAGTCTTAACATCATACTAATTAAATGATTATATTTATATTATTCGGTAACTTCTTAAGTATCAAAACCAATTTAGAATATTTTTTATGCAAGTCTATGATTAAAATATCATTTGTAATGATAAGAAGCTGTTGCAAAGCTAAAATGTCATTCTGAGCTAACTTTTCCACTCTGAGCAAGCTTTGTCACTCTGAGCAAGCTTTGTCATTCTGATCAAACCTTGTCATTGCTATAAAAGCATGTCATTCTGAGCAAAAATTCAACGAAGTTGAATTCGC
>CALDJN010000359.1 GCA_937901695.1 uncultured Anaerocolumna sp. | reverse complement strand
CCCTTAAATGCTGATTACATTTCCTTTACAATTAAAGAGTTGGGAGACTTTACTTCAAAGATTAAGAATGTGAAATCCGGAGATAAAGCTACGGTTGATGCACCTTATGGAAGGTATTCATTTCTGAATTTTCCTGATGAAGAAAATACGGTTCTTATATCGGGAGGGGTAGGAATAACACCAGCCCTTAGTATGCTCAGGTATATGAGAAAAAAGGAAAAGAATAGAAATGTTATATTGATGTGGGGAGTAAAAAATCCCGAAGAATTAATATGTATGGATGAGTTTAAAGACATGTTAAGTGAAATGGAAAACTTCCACTTTGTACCCGTGATATCAAATTCTAATTCTTGGGAAGGTGAAAAGGGAAGGATAGATAAAGAGAGAATAAAAAGGATACTTGAACTGTATGGATTTAGCATGAATTCAAGCGGATTTTATGTTTGTGGTCCTCCTTCAATGGCTAAGTCTGTTATATTGGGGTTAAAAGACATTGGAGTTAGTAGTGATAAAATACACTTTGAAAGGTTTTCAATGTAAAAGATTAATCTACATAGGGATGGAGTAGTGTATTTAAAGGAATTGGTGTACCACATGAAACGTACATAGCATGGCTAAAGGTACTCATTTTATTTCACAATTCTTACGAAACTAGTTGACAAAGCACAAATAAATCGCTTATTATGTTAGTAAGTGCTTACATAATAAGCGATTTAAAATTATACAGCTATATTGAAAGGAGGAAGGACACTATGGCAAACAAAGGTTTACAGAAGAGAATGACAAAAGAGGATAGAAGAAAGCAAATACTTGATGCAGCCATGTCAGTATTTGTAGAGAAAGGATACAATGGGACAACTACTCTGGAAATAGCGGAAGCAGCAGGTATATCAGAAGTAACATTATTTCGACATTTTTCAACTAAGCAGGACCTATTTCTAGAAGGGATTAAGCCTATTTTATACAGCACATTGGAAGAGTCAATAAAAACTTCAAAAGAAATGGAACCAGAGGATAAATTAGCGTACATTCTCTACGAAAGAATTAAATTGATTTCAAGCAATTATAAAGTAGTTAAGTTAATCCTTATGGAAACGCCCCTGCTATCGGAGTTAGGTACTGAAAACTTTATCGACAAGATTTTTGGCATTTTGAAAAGTATGCTAAAGGAAATAGGGATACCTGCTGAAAATGAAGATTTTGCTTTGAGGCTGCTCATGGGTTCCATACTGTCATTTGTATATATGCATGATACCAATGAAGAAAGTATTAAAAATTATGTTAGCAAGGTAACATCCCTTATACTGAACTACTGCGATTAATAAAGCGACACTATACTATTAGATAACGGAGGATATGACTTATGAAAAAAACATTTCGTTGGATAGGTAATCTTATTGAAAAGCATCCGGTTAAGGTATTATTGACTACAATTCTTCTATTTGCAATATTAATTGCCGGTGTAGCTAATATAAGGATGGCAACAGGAAATGAGACTTTGGTTCAGACGGATAATGAAGTATTTATATCAAATAAGGATATGGAGACTTCCTTTGGAGGGGACTCTATTCTAGTACTATTTACTGACGATGCTGGAGGTAATTTGTTATCTCTTGAAAATATTCGTAAGATGTGGAATATAGAGCAAAAGTTCAAATATGAAGATAACATATTTTCAATTATGAGCCCAGCCAGTATTGTTCATCAAATGACGGAAATGCAGAGCAAAGAGATAAAAAATCGTGTAATTACACGATTTTTTATCTCTTTGCTCTGCATTTCCGTCATTTGATGAACAATACTGGCTGGGCTCATAATTGAAAATATGTTATCTTCATATTTGAACTTTTGCTCTATATTCCACATCTTACGAATATTTTCAAGAGATAACAAATTACCTCCAGCATCGTCAGTAAATAGTACTAGAATAGAGTCCCCTCCAAAGGAAGTCTCCATATCCTTATTTGATATAAATACTTCATTATCCGTCTGAACCAAAGTCTCATTTCCTGTTGCCATCCTTATATTAGCTACACCGGCAATTAATATTGCAAATAGAAGAATTGTAGTCAATAATACCTTAACCGGATGCTTTTCAATAAGATTACCTATCCAACGAAATGTTTTTTTCATAAGTCATATCCTCCGTTATCTAATAGTATAGTGTCGCTTTATTAATCGCAGTAGTTCAGTATAAGGGATGTTACCTTGCTAACATAATTTTTAATACTTTCTTCATTGGTATCATGCATATATACAAATGACAGTATGGAACCCATGAGCAGCCTCAAAGCAAAATCTTCATTTTCAGCAGGTATCCCTATTTCCTTTAGCATACTTTTCAAAATGCCAAAAATCTTGTCGATAAAGTTTTCAGTACCTAACTCCGATAGCAGGGGCGTTTCCATAAGGATTAACTTAACTACTTTATAATTGCTTGAAATCAATTTAATTCTTTCGTAGAGAATGTACGCTAATTTATCCTCTGGTTCCATTTCTTTTGAAGTTTTTATTGACTCTTCCAATGTGCTGTATAAAATAGGCTTAATCCCTTCTAGAAATAGGTCCTGCTTAGTTGAAAAATGTCGAAATAATGTTACTTCTGATATACCTGCTGCTTCCGCTATTTCCAGAGTAGTTGTCCCATTGTATCCTTTCTCTACAAATACTGACATGGCTGCATCAAGTATTTGCTTTCTTCTATCCTCTTTTGTCATTCTCTTCTGTAAACCTTTGTTTGCCATAGTGTCCTTCCTCCTTTCAATATAGCTGTATAATTTTAAATCGCTTATTATGTAAGCACTTACTAACATAATAAGCGATTTATTTGTGCTTTGTCAACTAGTTTCGTAAGAATTGTGAAATAAAATGAGTACCTTTAGCCATGCTATGTACGTTTCATGTGGTACACCAATTCCTTTAAATACACTACTCCATCCCTATGTAGATTAATCTTTTACATTGAAAACCTTTCAAAGTGTATTTTATCACTACTAACTCCAATGTCTTTTAACCCCAATATAACAGACTTAGCCATTGAAGGAGGACCACAAACATAAAATCCGCTTGAATTCATGCTAAATCCATACAGTTCAAGTATCCTTTTTATTCTCTCTTTATCTATCCTTCCCTTTTCACCTTCCCAAGAATTAGAATTTGATATCACGGGTACAAAGTGGAAGTTTTCCATTTCACTTAACATGTCTTTAAACTCATCCATACATATTAATTCTTCGGGATTTTTTACTCCCCACATCAATATAACATTTCTATTCTTTTCCTTTTTTCTCATATACCTGAGCATACTAAGGGCTGGTGTTATTCCTACCCCTCCCGATATAAGAACCGTATTTTCTTCATCAGGAAAATTCAGAAATGAATACCTTCCATAAGGTGCATCAACCGTAGCTTTATCTCCGGATTTCACATTCTTAATCTTTGAAGTAAAGTCTCCCAACTCTTTAATTGTAAAGGAAATGTAATCAGCATTTAAGGG
>CALDJN010000358.1 GCA_937901695.1 uncultured Anaerocolumna sp. | reverse complement strand
TCAATTGTTGCAAGATGTGCAACAGGGCTTAAGTCCATAACTTCTTGTGGATTTGTTTCAGCTAACATAGCAAAACCGGTCTGACGGCAAGCATATACGTCACTATGATCGCCAAAAATGTTTAGGGAATGTGTAGCTACAGTACGTGCAGACACGTCGAATACACATGGAAGTTGCTCACCAGCAATCTTGTACATATTAGGGATCATTAGAAGAAGACCCTGAGAAGCTGTAAATGTGGTAGTAATTGCACCTGCAGCTAGAGAACCGTGAACAGTTCCTGCAGCACCTGCTTCGGACTGCATTTCAACAACCTTTACCTGGTTGCCGAAAATATTTTCCTGCCCTGCAGCAGACCACTGGTCAACAACATCGGCCATTGGACTTGATGGTGTAATTGGATAAATAGCAGCGACATCTGTATATGCATATGCTACATGAGCAGCAGCTGTATTACCATCCATTGATTGTTTAGATCTAATCATTATAAATTTCCTCCTTTTAGATTACTAGGTCGTCAAAATACCCTATTAATCGACATAATTTTATCATTTAATTAAAACTTTGTAAAGCACAAAAAAGGAGCTCTATTCAGCTCCTTATTTATTCTTCATATTATCTAGTATGTCATTGGTTTTATCTAAAACATCATCTTTTATTTTACCAAATTTATTTCCGATATTTCCTTTCATAGTCTGCATTTTCCCTTTAAACTCCAGTTCATTATCATCTAAAGCCCTGCCTAACGATTCTTTTATTTTGCCCACGGCTTTATCTTTTTCATTTTTCATGTTTTTCTCCAAATTATCTACACCTCCTGTTGAGTTTCCGACAGCAATTAAACATACTATTATCTATAACAATACTAATATGTGTATGATTCTTTAATTTATTCTACTCCCCCATAAATGAATCAATTTTCTCTAAAGTTTTGCCAATACTGTCATGTATTTCAATACAGTTTGCAGCTTTATTATATGGTGTAGGTGTTTTATTAATAATTATCATAGGATTACCTTTTCGCCTAAAAAACTCCGGTATTAGAGCAACCGGATATACTGTAAGGGAAGTGCCTAATACTATTAATAAATCCGATTTTTCGATAACTGGATATACCATAGACATTTTATCTACACTTTCTTCATACAGTACAATATCTGGTTTTATCAATGAACCACAACTACAAATATACCCATCTTCTTTTGAGATAACATCACTTAAATGATACTTTTTGTTGCATCCCTGACATGTACATGTATTTAATGAGCCATGGACCTCAATTACATTATTTGATCCTGCCAAAGTGTGCAGCTGCTCTATGTTTTGCGTTATTATTGTTATGTCTTTCTTCTTTTCCCATTTTGCTATAATATGATGTCCAATATTGGGTTTCGCATTGGAGTAATTCATATGGGTAGAAATAAAATTCCAAAAAACTTTGGGATTTTTATTAAAAAAGCTTAGTGAAAGAATTGTTTCAGGTGATAAGCCATGAAACTCACCAGAATATAAACCCGTATTAGACCTAAAGTCTGGTATGCCTGATTCAGTAGACATACCTGCACCTGTAAGAATTAAAATCTTTTTAGCATTTTGAATAAAAATAGCACATTGCTCAATCAAATTCATAAATACCCTTCTTTCTTATATTCTAATTTCATTTGTACCAGCTATAATGCAGTAGATATACCATTCTGCTTAAGTTAACCAAATTAAACGTTTGTGTTTTAATTTTTGATGAATGTATGTTAATACTATAAACAAATTATATCACACAATATACTTAAATAAATGTACAAAATTATTTAACTTAGAATACTGTTAAGCGTAGTCTGTCCAAACAATACGAAAAAGAAGACTATGCCAAAAATACTGGTTGCAAAGCTATTCTTATTAATAATCTTCACAACCAGTAGTCATATATTTATTTTACGTTAACTCAATAACAGCCTTTCTACTATCTTTTTGTAACAATTTGCTTGCTCTCCCAAGAGTGAGCACTTCCCAATCCGAAAGTTCTTTATCCAATTCTACTGTTATCTTATTCTCTTCTCTTTTTGCAGTAACTGCTACTGCTTTGTTTCCGTCTAAATCAGGTATGATGACAGAAGATTCCCGATTGTTACTAAATTCAGAAAGGCATAGTTTCACACCATCAGTATAATCATATTCTACTTTTGTTTTTTCTTTTCCAATTGGAAGAATGGTTCCTTCTTTCACCCATAATGGTAAGGAGAAATAATCATATTTCTCTTTTTTCCACTTACCGCCATCTACAATTTGTTCTGATAATAAATGTGTCCATTTACCTTCTGGCAAATAATATTCCACACTGCCATCTTCTTTAAAGATTGGGGCTACTAGTAACGATTCACCCAACATATACTCTTTATCTAATGTTTCACAGCTTCTATCCCCTGCAAATTCCATAAACATTGGTCTATGCATGGGTATTCCTTGTTCATGAGAAATTACTGCTTGCCCATAAAGGTAAGGCATTAAAGAACATTTTAATGCAACAAATTTTCGTAACACGTCGCAAGATTCTTCATCAAATAGCCATGGTACACGATAGGACACACCACCGTGGAGACGGCTGTGAGAAGAAAGAAGTCCAAAAGCACACCATCTCTTATAGATATCCGGAGTTGCCGTCTGTTCAAACCCACTAATGTCATGACTCCAGAAGCCAAACCCACAAGTTGATAAGGATAACCCACCTCGTAACGTTTCTGCCATAGATGGATATGTAGCAGAACAGTCTCCACCCCAGTGCACTGGATACTGTTGACCACCTACCGTTGCTGCACGTGCAAATAATGTAGCTTTTCCTTTTCCCTTTGTTTCTTCTAATACTTCAAATACAGCCTTGTTATATAAAATAGAATAATAGTTATGCATTTTTACCGGATCTGAATGATCATAATACATAATACCAACTACCGGAATTCTTTCCCCAAAGTCTGTTTTGAAACTATCCACTCCCATCTTAGAAAGGATGCGAAGCTTATCCTGATACCACTTTGTTGCATCTGGATTTGTAAAATCTATAATTGCCATTCCACTTTGCCACATATCGGTCTGCCATACTGAACCATCTGTTTTCTTTATAAAATAACCTTTTTTCATACCTTCCTCAAACAAATCTGAATTCTGGGCAACATAAGGATTAATCCATAGGCTAACCTTTAATCCCCTCTTATGGAAACGGTCTAACATACTTTTGGGATTTCCAAATAAATCTTGATTCCATTTTAAATTACACCATTCTAAAGCACGCATCCAGAAGCAGTCAAAATGAAATACATGTAGGGGAATATTCCTATCTTCCATTCCTTTTATAAAGTTATTCACAATAGACTCATTATAGTCAGTGGAAAAAGAAGTAGTAAGCCATAAACCAAATGACCACGCCGGCGGTAATGCTGGTCTTCCAGTTAGTAATGTATATAATTCTAACGTTTTCTTAGGTGTTTTTCCGCTTATAATATAATAGCTTAATTTTTCTCCTTCTACAGAAAATTGAGCTCGTTCCACTTTCTCACTTGCTATTTCAAAGGAAACGTCACCTAAATTATCAACTAATACACCATATCCTTTATTAGATAAATAAAATGGAATATTCTTATAAGTTTGTTCGCTTGAAGTTCCACCATCTTCATTCCACATATCAATTGACTGACCATTCTTTACAAAGGGTGTAAATCGTTCTCCAAAACCATACAAATATTCATCTACATCAATAGCAAGTTGCTCTACCATATATGTCTTTCCAGTTTTCTGGTTTGTCATATGTGCCATGTTTCTATAACTGCTCTCAGTTAATAATGTATTTTCTTCGTAAAATGCAACCCTCCAACTTTTACTTTCCTTTGTAATCTTAGCTGACAAACTTCCGGACTGATAGGATAAGTAGCCTTCCGACTCCTCAATCTGAACCTGTCTATTTATTTTATTAATTTGAATCCTAGGTCCTTCTTCTAACTGTCCCTTAAAATGTTCTACTGTAACTTTAATCACATTCTCTATAGGACTAGATAGCGTTACCGTTAACATCGGAAGGTTTACTGTATCTGCTCTCCCTGTCACTGCTTTTGTAGAAACATATACTGTTAATTGCCCTTCCCTTACCTTATGATAACCATACTCAACCGCATAAATCGGTTCTATTTCTTTACGCATTAACCAATAACCATTTGTAAATTTCATCTTTATACCCATTGCATATCACATCTGTATAACGATATGATACTACCACACATAAACAGGTCAAAAGAACCGTTTCGTGGCATCCTTTCTTTATACATATTTTCCGCCTTATCATTCATTTCTCATTCTACCTTATACACCCTTTAAGGAATTACATGTCACTGCATCCACCCTTATGCCATAGCTCTATCCCAATTCTTTTATTTGATAATTTGCCACTGCAGTTCTAGATGCTCTTTGATTTCCAAAGCCAATACAGCCATGTAAATATGGGTTAGATAAATCTGTATACATAATCAATTCTTTTCCATTAACGATTACTTTAATTTTAGCACCTTCTAAAAGAACTTCCAGCACATATTCCATTCCTAACTCATATCTATATGAAATATTTATTAACTCTGTATAACTTCCATCCTTTTTTAATATGGCTAGCTTATTTCCGTTTGTAAAACCAATTGCATAATTGCGCTGTCCACCTTGAACACGTACTAAAACATAGTGCTCTTCTCCAATTTTCGGAATAATAGTAGCTTTTACGTAATAATTATCCCAATTTGTGCTACCGGTATATGCCTCACAGCATTTGCCACTTCCACTAATTTGTAAGCAGCCTTCTGAAAGTTCTACAATACCTCGCAAATAACTAAATTGTGCGGGACATACATCAATTGCAGTAAACTTTTCTAACGGAAGCAAGCCACAATCCACCCTATAGTTGGCATGACTTTCTATCTCAAATTCATCTAAGTAAAACCTGCAAACCGTACTGGTTTCTCTTGGTGCAATATTTTGTGCAACAACCTCTACTCCTACTTCTTCTACAATGTAATTGCCTTCTTCCGGAATCGTAAAAGAATATTGCTTCCATTCTGTATCTAGTATATCAAGTTCCATTCCAGAAAGTTTTACTTTATCTCTTCCTTGATATCCTAAAATATGTGGTACAAACTTAACCTTTTTTCCGATTAATGACTTATCAAATCGATAATAGAATGAAATTTTATCTCCTGGATATATGGTAGGTGAAAAATCAGGACTATATCTATTATCATTAAAATCCTCCGGGCGATAATACGACTTATAATATAATACAAAACTTTGACTATTTTCTATCACCGGTGCTGTAATACGTAAGGAGCGTTTCCCTATATGAGAGCATTCATCTACATTCTCAAGTCTTACTACTACATTATCTACAGATTTTACACGAAACCCATGGGTTGCAGTGGGAAACTCAAAATGAAAATACTGCCCTTCTGTCTTTTGCACAATTTGCTTCCAAGTTTCATTTAACTTAATAATTCCCATCCTTTGCATTATCTTAAGACTGGACGTTGCTACTTGTGACACCGTCTGAATATTCAAATATCCTAATGAACTGGAAGCACAAATAAAATCATTCACTTGAGAAATCCATTTTTCTTCAATTCCATTTATTCCTACGTAAACACCCAAAATTGCACCTAAGTTACCAACATTACAATCCGTATCCCAACCACACATATTGGCAATATTAATTGTTTTACTATAATCACCTTCACCATATAATAAGGAAAGTACAATAACAGCTGCATTGGGAATAATATGGCATACTCCTCCATAATAGGCATAATCATATTTTGATTTCACATAAGCAAATCCTACTTCCCAATCATCTCTATGCTCCTTACAATATTCCCATACATCCACAACCATCTTTGCATATTCTGATGCTTGATCTAATTGTTCAAGTGCTGTTTTTACGATTTCCTCTATGCTTTCTGCAACATAAGCCTTAGCTATACACGCTGCAATAAATCTTGCCCCATTTAGGCCTTCCTCATCATGGGTAATACTTGCCATTGTAGCTGCATATTCTGCTGCTTTCTTAGGATCTCCTGGGTTCAAAATTCCAAAACAATCAGAAAAGATTTGACCTCCAATCTGGTTTGCCATAATTCTTCCATTCTGCTTTGCACTGCCACTTAATGGAGCATCGATTCCATCAATTAGATTTTGATAAGCAGTATGTTCCGTGGAGACGCCATAACCACCCCACCAAAAAAAACCATGACCATCGCTTACATAATTCAAGAAAGTTTTAGTCATGGATTTTATTGATATATCATCATAGTCTAAAAATACTCGTTGGAAAAATATTGGCCCATTTATATCATCATCTGCACGCTTCACAGAAAGCGGGAACCGGTCGCTACGCGGGCTCC
>CALDJN010000357.1 GCA_937901695.1 uncultured Anaerocolumna sp. | reverse complement strand
TAAATCATTTGCATACACGAAGTTATTGCGTGAAGACAGTAGTTAAGTGCAATTGGTCGCAGGGGCGCCGCATCCTACGGCGGGATTTAATAGTGTAGCCTTTGAAGTTGTATAGTTAGGACTAAATTTATAAAGAGGGGGTAATGTAATGTGGGATGTGTTTATTTCTCATGCTTCAGAAGATAAGGAACTTATTGTAAGGCCATTAGCTAAACAACTTAGTGAGGTATATAAAGCTAAAGTATGGTATGATGAATTTTCTTTGGAGTATGGTGATTCTTTGTTGGATTCAATTGAAAAAGGACTTCAGAATTCTAAATATGGGGTAGTTGTATTTAGTCAAGATTTTTTTAAGAAGATATGGACTGATCATGAATATAAAAGTTTAAGAACAAAAGAAATGCTACTAAATAAAAAGGTAATTATACCAGTGTGGTATAATATTACCAAAGAGGAAATAAGTAAGTATAGTTTAGTTTTAGCTGATAAGTTTGCTATCGGATTAAATAATGAAATAGACGTTGATGATTTGGCAACTAAAATACTAAAAATTATTAGACCTGACATTTATGATAATATTAGCAGAATGCAATATTTCGAACGGTTGTTGAAAGATTCTAAGCAAGGAATGATTAGTAATAAAGACTTTTTAAAGATTACTAGGATTCCTCCAATAAGGCATGAAAAATTATCAACTCAAATGAGTGCAAGATTAAAACTTATACATAATGCAATAAAAGATATTGATTTAAGAACTTATGAAGTTTACGAAGAAGACTTTAGAAGAAGTGCTAATATTGATAGGGAGATTATTATTACAGAGCTTCTTATAGCAGCATATCTTGATTGCATAAATAAAAGGGAAATGTCCATTGAAGAGAAAACTACCTTATATTTACACACATTATCTTTGGGCAATAACGATAAAACTGCAAATTTCAGTAATAATGAATGGATAATGTTTTCTGAAATTATTAAAAACTATATAAAAAACATAAATGCTGGTATTGTTTTGGAATATAAATTTTGAATAATTGCAAGAGATATTTGTTTAGGGGGCTCCCATCCTGGTCGCCTCTGAGTCACGGGGCGACCAACAGCACTTAACAATGCACTCACATAAAGGGCAGCCATGCAGCAGGGCTTTGAAGAAGTGCACGAAGTATGCATGCCCACAGCTTTCAGCCTAAGATAGGAGCTATCTAAGGCTGAAAGCCGTCGTGAGTGCGAGCCGTTATGTGAAATATTTTGATTTAAGAAGGCATAAAAAGTAAATTGTTAGGAGGAGTTATATGGGTTCTATCTTTTTAAGTCACAGTTCTAAAGATAAGTTCTTTGTTAGAGAATTGGCTGAAAGATTAAGGGGATATGGTGTTAAAGTATGGTTAGATGAAGCCGAAATTAAAGTAGGAGAATCCCTTTCAACAAAAATAGGAAAAGCAATTGATGAAAATGATTATGTTGGAGTCGTTCTTTCCCAGAATTCAATTAATTCTGAATGGGTACAAAGAGAATTACAGGTAGCTATCCATAAGGAATTTTCGAAGAAGCAGGTTGTTGTTTTACCTATGTTGCTTGAAAAAGTTGAGATACCTCCTTTTCTTAGGGATAAGCTTTATGCTGATTTTACATCTCCTGAAAAATATGAACAAACGTTTCCTAAGATACTTACGGCAATGGGAATAAACATAGAATGTAACAAAACTATTGTTAAAGACATGGTTAAAAAAGATCTAAAAAGTGAAATGACAGTCAGCGAACAAGAACTAACTGCCTTTGAAGATATTCGAATCACTGGGCTTGATGATGAGAAGACCTTTAAACCTAATCCGAAAAATTTGTTATATAATATCTACTTAAAATTATCTTCTCGCCCAACAATTGATTGGCGCAATATTTTTAAAGCTGAGCGTAGTTTTCCAAGACACAGTATGTGGCGAGAGGCGTGGGTAGAGGGAGACTATATTATTATTTATTGTGTTCCAGAGGAATTAGAGCGATATCATTTGAATGATTTAAAACAAGATGTCTCAAGCTGTAATGCAAAGTATAGAAAGTACCTTTATGAAACTATTCAAAAAGAAAATGATACCTCATTAAGAAAGAAAAAAGAGCGAGAACAATTTGAAAATCTAAAAAATCGGTTAAATTTTGAATGAAAAATGGAGTTAGCTGAGTTTAGAAAAGCAAAATCCTTCACATAACAATGCTTTTACGCTTTGGGCGTGCTCAAGGGTCATTGTTGCCACACCGCCTCACCGGGCGGCAAGCGCCGATAAAGGGCAGAGCTCCGCTGGTCCGGTTCATCGGCGTCGTAAAACCGAGACGTTATGTGAAAGATGGCGCTTTGTCTTCGCCCATCCGTGGGCGAACTATCAGTTAAAATAGTAAGGTGTCAGGAGGTTATATGAATGTAAGGTAAAGCGATTTCATTATTAGATTATGAGCAGAAGAAAGTTTTATTTAATGCAATGGTTATTGATGGCATACAATTTCTAGAAAGTTCAATGGTAAATTGAAAATGGCTCATCTGGAATTATGTTCCCTTAGAAATATTAAAAAAGGCATTAAAGAATCTTATTTTCAGTGGAAAGGCGAACTCATGGAGAAAGGTTCTGTTTCCAATTTTCCTGAAAGTAGCTTTGATTATTTTAATAATAATATTTCAGAAGAAATCGCTTTGTTCAAGGTCGCAAGTAGTAGCTTTTATTATCTACATAGCTTTTTTGACAATTATGCTCAATTTTTAAATACAACTCTTCTAGCAAATCAAGCAATGGATAGAAACTGTGTATCAATTAAGAACATGGCAAATCATTTAAGGCAAAAAGATATTTATAATGAAATTTTAGATATGATAGATGATTGTTTAGGTGATCCTATGTACCAATTTATAGAAGATTATAATAATGTAACAAAGCACCAGATAAATATTTTCGTAGACTCAAGACTTTATTTAAATGATGGCGATTTGAAGACAAATATTCCAGGTTTTGATAAAAAAAGAAAAAGCGATATAACAACACATTTATCAAATGATTTAGAAACCAAGATATATGATAGTTATGAGTTTACTAGAAATTTCTGTATAGATACAACGCAGAAGGTATATGAAATACTAAAAAATCTTCCACATGTATATACAAAAAATAGATACCATTCAGTAAATGCTAGGATTCAGTTACCAAACCCCAATAAAAATGTTATGAAAGCGGCTGAAATTTACATTATAACTGATAAACAAGTAAAACAAGGAGAAAAATACTACTTTTTATTTTGTAAGGACGATGACGAGGATATATCACTAAATAATTCAACCTATAAAAGCATAATTATTAAAAACTCTAATAGCGAAATAATAGGCATGTTAACATCCGATGACCCAGGGATACTAGACGATTCAATAGATAGAGTGATATTATTTCAATATCGTAGTTATACAGCGAATATCGATAATTATAGTTCTATTTTAATTGATCATTTGAAGAATACTGACAAAATTTCTGTTGGATATGGAGATATTACTATTATTAGTGTACCTGATGATAATTAAAAGCACCGCCGTCCGTGGCGGTTTGTCTGAGGGACGCCATCCATCACATAACAATGTTTTCACGCTTCGGGCGTGCTCACGGGCCATTGCTGCCACACCATCTCACCGGGCGGCAAGCGCCGCTTAAGGGAAGGGCTCCGTTGGTCCGGTTCGTTGGCGTCGTGAAAACGGTGTGAATGATAAAATAAAGTTGGTTCTTTCCAGAGTTAGTTGATTCCCCGTATTTTTCCAAGTTTGATAGTTTTGCTTCTTAATGTTTCAAAGCTACACCGACCATACATAACTCTTTTTATGACTTTTATTTTATTTACACTTCCTTCTGCTAACCCATTACTATAGGGCAAACACACAGCATTAACTACTGCGTCATAATCACGCTCAATTCCATTGGTAAAGCTTATAATTTCTTCTATTCCAGTACTCCTCGCTTTTTCCATCCATTCATTTAATAGTTCAGGTTTTCTTAGTATAAAAATATCCTTGAATAATTTAATCAGTTCCAAGATTCTATCAAAGAAAGGATACTGCTCACAAAAGCATAGAAATTTATTCTCTTCAAAATTTTTTATATTTGATATAGGGCGGAATAAAGTTTTAAAAATGTCGTTCCTCTTCATAAATACTTTTTT
>CALDJN010000356.1 GCA_937901695.1 uncultured Anaerocolumna sp. | reverse complement strand
CAGAAGCAATGGCAATGGCACATGGATTTGATGCATTAGTTATGGTTCCAAACTGCGATAAGAATGTACCGGGACTTTTAATGGCAGCAGCAAGAATTAACATTCCTACTATATTTGTAAGTGGTGGACCAATGTTAGCCGGCCGTGTAAATGGGGAGAAAACAAGCCTATCCAGTATGTTTGAAGCAGTTGGTTCCTACAGCGCTGGAAAATTAACGGAAGAAGAAGTTGAAGAATACACTTGTAAAGTATGTCCCACAGCAGGCTCCTGCTCCGGTATGTACACGGCAAATAGTATGAATTGCTTGACAGAAGCATTAGGTATGGGCTTAAAAGGAAATGGCACTATCCCAGCAGTGTATTCCGAAAGAATCAGACTTGCAAAACATGCAGGTATGAAAGTTATGGAACTTTTTGAAAAGAATATAAGACCAAGAGACATTTTAACAAAGAAAGCTTTCCTTAATGCCTTAACTGTTGATATGGCACTTGGATGTTCTACCAACAGTATGCTTCATTTACCAGCAATTGCACACGAAGCAGAAGTTGATTTAAACGTAGATATTGCAAATGAAATCAGTGCTAAAACTCCAAATCTTTGTCATCTGGCACCAGCGGGACACGCATATATGGAAGACTTAAATGAAGCCGGCGGTGTATACGCTGTTATGAACGAATTAAATAAGAAGAATTTATTATTTACTGACTTAATTACAGTTACAGGTAAAACAGTAGGGGAGAACATAGCAGGATGTATGAATCGTAACACAGATATTATACGGTCAATTGATAACCCTTATAGCCAGATAGGCGGTATTGCAGTATTAAAAGGAAATCTTGCTCCGGACTCCGGTGTAGTAAAACGTTCTGCAGTGGCTCCTGAGATGATGAAACATGAAGGACCTGCCAGGGTATTTGACTGTGAGGAAGATGCAATAGAAGCCATCAAAGGTGGCAAGATTGTTCCTGGAGATGTAGTGGTTATTCGATATGAAGGTCCAAAAGGTGGTCCTGGTATGAGAGAAATGTTAAATCCTACTTCAGCTATTATTGGTATGGGATTAGGTTCCTCTGTAGCATTAATTACCGATGGACGTTTCTCTGGCGCCTCCCGTGGAGCTGCTATCGGTCATGTATCTCCGGAAGCAGCAGTAGGTGGTCCAATTGCCTTAGTAGAAGAAGGTGATATCATTCAAATTGATATTAATGCCAATTCTCTAAATATGAAAGTCTCCAAAGAAGAATTAGAAGCCCGTAGAGAAAAATGGCAGCCAAGAGAACCAAAGGTAAGAACGGGTTACTTAGCTCGTTACGCCGCTATGGTTACCTCAGGCAACCGAGGAGCTGTATTAGAAATCCCTACAGCTTCTACTAAGTAAAAGAAGGATAAGACATAGACTTCTGTCGTATTACAAGCAGTATTTACAGCTTCTACAATGTAGAAGCAGGATAAGACATAGACTTTTGTCGTATTACAAGCAGTATTTACAGCTTCTGCAAGTAGAAGCTGTAGAAATTTCATAGATTTATAATAAATGAAGGAGGTAGGTGTAGAATGCAGTTAACAGGTTCACAAATATTAGTAGAATGTTTAAAAGAGCAGGGTGTTGATACTATATTTGGGTATCCAGGTGGTTCTGTTTTAAATATATATGATGAATTATACAGACATCAAAGTGAAATCAGACACATACTAACTTCCCATGAGCAAGGTGCTGCTCATGCTGCAGACGGATATGCCCGCTCTACCGGTAAAGTTGGCGTATGTTTAGCTACCAGCGGACCAGGTGCTACCAATTTAGTTACCGGCATAGCAACTGCATACATGGATTCTGTTCCTATGGTTGCTATAACAGGTAATGTTTCTGTTAATTTATTAGGAAAAGATAGTTTTCAGGAAGTAGATATCGCCGGTATCACTATGCCTATTACAAAACACAATTTTATTGTAAAAGATGTTAATAAACTTGCTGACACCATTCGAAGAGCTTTCCAAATTGCCCAGACCGGAAGGCCAGGCCCGGTTTTGGTTGACATTGCCAAAGATGTAACTGCTAATAAAACCGAATATACAAAAGCTGAGATTGAAAAAGTTAAGAAAAAAACGGACACTATATTAGAAGAAGATATCAATGCCGGCTTAGATATGATTCGAAAATCAAAGAAACCTGTTATTTTTATAGGTGGTGGAGCTGTTATTTCCGATGCAGATGATGAAGTTAGAGAATTTGTATCAAAAGTTCATGCCCCAGTTACAGATACCCTGATGGGTAAAGGTGCATTTAATGGAGAAGACCCTTTATATACAGGCATGTTAGGCATGCATGGAACGAAAACAGCCAATTTAAGCGTAACCAAATGTGATTTATTAATCACCATAGGAGCCAGATACA
>CALDJN010000355.1 GCA_937901695.1 uncultured Anaerocolumna sp. | reverse complement strand
CATTAACTCGGTTAAAAGTAGATTATCTTGACTTTTATCACTTATGGTGTGTGTTAAGCTTAGATTCTTTCAAAGAACAATGCGATGCATTATATAAATTTTTTGAGCAGGCAAAAGCAGATGGTCTAATTCGTAATATAGTATTCTCTTCCCATATGCAGGGTAATGATTTAGAAGAAGCTGTTTCTAAGGATTTGTTTAAAGGAATGTTAATCGGCTATAATGCATTAAATTACCGTTTCCGCCAAACTGGCATCGAGGCTGCTTATAAAAAGGGAATGGGCGTTGTTGTTATGAACCCATTAAGTGGTGGATTAATTCCAAACAACCCGAAAACTTTCGCTTATTTGGCAGAAGGTACAGACTTAACAGTTCCACAAGCTGCACTGCGTTTTGTAGCTTCTCACAAAGAAATTACTATTACGCTAAATGGATTTACAAGTAAAGAACACGTTGATGATGCCTGTAAAGCCGTAGAGAATCTTGTTGAAAAACCAGCAAAGGAAATCTGCGAAGAATATGAAAACAAAGGAATTGCCTTAAATAACCTATGTACAGGATGTGCATATTGTAAACATTGTCCACAGGATATAGATATACCAAAATTCATGGATGCCTATAATCAACAAATCTTAGGTAACAGTATGAAGGATCGACTAAACGGTCATTGGGACTTATCTGCTGCCCAAGCTGCTGATTGTATTCGTTGTGGTCAATGCGAATCCTTATGTACTCAGCATTTGCCAATTATGGATCGTTTAAATGAGATAGCAACTACCTGTCAATAATTTTAGAATAATATCATAATTGGTTTGTGTATTAAAAGTCTAAATATAGTTTATTGAATGAATATAACAGCATTATTTATAAGTTAGCTTATTAAGTAAGGACGCTTTGCCTTGTAGTTTGTTGAAAACTCAGGAAGTGCGAATTGGGTTTTTGTAATGACTCAATTTATGCTTTGAGGTAAAGCGTCCTTTATTTAATAAGCACAATTTTTATTTGTTCTACTTATTCAACATTTTCCAAAATAATCTTGAATTTAAATCCTACTGAAACAGGCAAATCCGCCTCCGTATACAAAGTAGGGGTTACCCCAGCTTACAGAAACTAAGGAACTTCCCTGATACGGTTAAATTAAAAAATAAATCTTATAATTTATATTATATTTTCGTTAGGTAAAACCTATAGAATAATTTCTAAAATAATATACTTTGAACTTCAAATTAATATTGACGAAATAAAATATTATTAGTACAATAGACTTAGTTTGAAGTTCAAAGTAATTTATTCTTAATACTGAGTTTAAAATTTCCTTCTGTTCCAAATCCTATTTAAAGGAGAAATTTTATTAGTTCTTATTAATATGGGAGGCATCTATGAGCATTTATGAAGAACAACTTAATACTTTTTTAGTTAACGTATTTAACAATATCTTACGTTTAGAAGAAGCATGTCTGGCAAAAGGAGAATTTGGAAATTTGTCAATAAATGAAATGCATGTCATTGAAGCAGTCTATGAAAGCTTAGAAAATAATTCGAATTCTATGGCTGAGATAGCAAGCAGATTGATGGTTACTGCCAGTACTCTTACAACCTCAGTTAAAACATTAGAGCAAAAAGGTTACCTTTTACGAACCAAAATGCCTGCTGACAAACGAAAGGTTATAGTAACCCCTACCCCATTATCAGAGAAAGCTTACAAAGAACATAAAGAGTTTCATAAAGATTTGGTTGCTAGTGTTTCTAAAGAACTATCTGAGGAAGAAATGGCTGCACTAACCCAGGCATTATGTACACTGGATAACTTTTTTAAACATTTAAATAAATAATGCGCTAAGGCGCCAAAATTGGGGTTAGGTTGAAAAAATAATGTTTTTTCAACCAGCAATTTGTGCTGACGCACAAAGTTGCTACGTAATTAAAAGGCGCTAAAGCGCCAGAATTGAGGTAATTATGATTAAAATTATAACTGATTCCACTTCAGATATAAGTCAAAAACAAGCGAAAGAGTTAGGAATCACTGTTTTGCCTTTAAGGGTAATTTTTAAAGATGGAGAATATGAAGATGGAATCAATCTACAGATTGATGAATTTTATAATAAATTAGTAAATTCAGATTCACTGCCTTCTACCAGTCAGCTTACACCGGAACAATTTATGCCTTTATTTGAGGACGCAAAAAGCAATCATGATTCTATTATCGTCATTACTCTATCTTCACACCTGAGCGGTACGTATCAAAGTGCTGTTATTGCAAAAGATATGTGTGAATATGATAATATTCATATTGTAGACAGTCAAAGTGTTACTTTAGGATTACAGATTTTAGTTAGGCAAACAATTGATTTGCTAAACAAAGGAGGTTCAGTGGAAGAAATAGTGGAAACCTTAGAAACAACAAAAAATAAAATTCATGTGTTTGCCTTAGTTGAAACATTAGAATACCTGAAAAAAGGTGGCAGATTATCCAGTGTTGGTGCTTTTGCAGGAACTATTCTAAACATTAAACCAATTGTAGAAGTTAAAAACGGTAAAGTAGATGTTGCAGGAAAAGCGCGTGGACTTACCAGTGCCTTTGGTAAAATGATTAAGCTCATAGAACAGTACGGCGGAATTGACACTTCCAAATATTATTGTCTAGGATTTACTGGTAAAAAAGACAATCTTAATGCCTTTTTGGAATATGCAAAAGATAAACTTGACCTAAAAGATGGATTAGTTAGCCCTATTGGTTCTGTAGTGGGGACCCATGCAGGTCCAGGCGTATGCGGAATTGCTTTTTATGATTCAGGACTTTCCAATTCTAAGTAAGCACTATCATTCTGAGCTAGTCCCGTCATCGCTGTGAAAGTATGTCATTCTGAGTAAGTCTTGTCATTGCTATGAAAGTATGTCATTCTGAGCAAGTCTTGTCATTGCTATGAAAGTATGTCATTCTGAGCAAGTCTTGTCATTGCTA
>CALDJN010000354.1 GCA_937901695.1 uncultured Anaerocolumna sp. | reverse complement strand
TTTGGTCTGCGACTGGTATATCCTCAAAACAGCAGGCAGAACTTTTTACAGAATATAAAGATGAAACCAGTTTAACAGCAGGAGTTTTATGGCAGAAGGTCACAAGGACTTCAAAACAGTTTGGCATACCCATACCTTAGATCTGCAAGGTACAGTATTAATTGTAGAAAATCAAAATACTTGTTTGGAGAATTCACCCATTCAATATTTAAGTGAACCACAATTGGAAGAACTATGCAAAGTCCATAAACCTATAGTATAATAGTAAATAAATAAGTATTGAGATACCATGGGGGTATTAAACTGATGAAAGCACATGAGTTATTTAAGTCTATAAAAATCAGAACGAAGGTTATTTTACTCTATATTAGCGTTCTTATATTATCGCTTTTCTTAACCTTCTGCATTTTTACCATTATGAGTGAAAAACAGATTGAACAAGAGGTTGGAGAAGCTGCTATGCAAACCGTTAGTGCATTAAAAGGTAATTTGGACTTAATATTTGAAAATGTAAACCAATTTTCAGATTTGATTTATTTTGATAAAGATGTACAAAATTCACTGTCCAAGATTAACTCTAGCAATATCAACCCTCATGTGCAGCAGACCATGCAAAAAAGTATGGTTAATATGCTTTTGTCCGGTGATTACATATCCGGTGTATTTATATTTGATATTTTTAATAACTACTATAATTCCTATAAATCTGGACCTATTTTTGTAAATAAAGAAATAGTTAAAAAAACGGATTGGTATAAGAAAACAAAAGAGGCAGAGGGAGATGTAGTTTTTATACATAAAAGTGAAGATGTTTTAACATTTCCAACGAAAAAGGATAAGAACTACATTTCTCTTGTAAGAGAAATATATGATGTAGATACCTATGATGAACTGGCTACCTTGTTAATTATAGTTGACGAAGAAACGATACAGAACTATTTTGAAGAAGTGGGAAAGAAATACAATTCTCAGTTTTGTATTGTGGATTCCAATAACAATTACATTATCAGACCAAATGGATATGATAAAAGTATGGATGAATACATATTTAAATATTCAAAAGATAAAAATGGATATCAAACATTAGATGTAGATGGAAATAAAATGATTCTTGCTATGCAAGATCTAGGCATTGCGGACTGGAAACTTGTTGGTAATATTCCATTAAACCTTAATAATGCTTCTTTAGGCAAAGTTTATAGAACATGGATTGTACTCATTATTAGTTTGAACCTGCTTTTTATATTTGCATGTTCCGTTGTTTTAACAAATTTGATATTTAGACCATTAAATAAAATCCAAAAACATATGAAAATAGTACAAGGCGGTAAGCTTATTCAAATGCAGGTAAATGAGAAGCAATCAGATGAAATAAATGATTTGAAGATTGTATTTAATCAGATGGTAACTGCAATTGATAATTTAATTTCAGAAGTGATAAAAGAAGAGCAAATAATTGCAAAAAATGAGTTAGAAATTATTCAAGCCCAGATAAATCCACACTTTCTTTACAATACATTAGATGCAGTATCTGCTCTTGCGCTAATAGAGGACAATGTTAACTGTTTAAAGATGACACAGGCTTTGGGCAATTTTTATAGAAATAGTTTAAATAGTGGATTAGACTTAATAACCATTCAAGACGAAATGGAGTGTATCGAAAGTTATATTACTATCTTAAATATGAGATATGATAATAAAATTAATATGAATTATGACGTGGAAGAAGGAATAAAAGAATTAAAAATACTGAAACTAATCCTCCAGCCTATTGTAGAGAATGCAGCTCATCATGGTATACGCAATAAAATTGGTTCAGGTACCATTTCCATTAAAGGATATCGTGACGAAGATGAAATTATATTCATTGTAACGGATGACGGACTAGGTATGAGTGAAGACAGAATTCATGAAATTATAGAGGGAAAAATACAAAAAGAAAAATCGGGATTTGGATTATATAGTTCTACCCAAAGAATCTCCCTTTATTATGGAATTGAGAAACCAATTACGATTACCAGTGAAATTGGCAATGGTACCGAAATTACAATCCGGGTAAAAGTAATCAGCGAGGATAATGGTTGAAAGGGTATAATATGAAAGTATTGCTTGTAGATGATGAAAAATTAGAGCGTGTTTTAATTCGAAAAGGATATGACTGGGAAGCCAATGGTTTTGAAATCATTGGGGAAGCAGGCAGTGGGGAAGAAGCACTGGAACTATTTGATATAAAAGAACCTGATATTGTGATAACGGATATTAATATGCCGTATATGGATGGTCTGGAGCTTACAGAAAAAATTAGCCAACGTTCTATAAAATGCCGTGTTGTAATTGTTACAGGATATAGAGAATTCGAATATGCAAGGCGGGCATTACAGTTAGGCGTAAAAGACTTTATATTAAAACCGGTAAATATTAATGATATAGCCAATATCATGAAAAATATTAAGAAGGAAATGCAGGAAGAAGAAGGTCATCACCTTGAATATAGCCAGTTAAAAGAAACAGCGAGGCAAAATCAGGATATTGTCATTGAAAGCTTTCTACAGTTATTAGTAGAAAACCGAATTGAGGAAAAGGAAGCCATTCATAAACTTGAAATGTATGGTTTAGAGAGACTTCTTATGGAATGTGCATGTATTAATATA
Organism: uncultured Anaerocolumna sp.; assembly: GCA_937901695.1. Taxonomy (GTDB): domain Bacteria; phylum Bacillota; class Clostridia; order Lachnospirales; family Lachnospiraceae; genus Anaerocolumna. Next base: position 1,323 of record CALDJN010000354.1, on the reverse strand, counting down.
AAACCTTTTAAGAATCAGGATGGAGTAATAGAAGAAGAAGCCTTAGCTACCAGTAAAAAAATATTGGATTTTATATGGGATAATTATAATTTAAATAGTATTTCATTTATTCATTATCTTTGTAATATTATTATTTATCTGGTTGGTGAAGATGCAAAAGAATCAAAGAAAATTGCCAGTGAAATTAAAAATCGCATTAATGTTGATTTAAATATGGAAGTAGACGTAGGAATCAGCCAGATTCAACATAATTACACAGGAATTTCAAAAGCATACAGGCAGGCGGAAAAAGCCATCAGTGCCAGTGTCATTCTTGGTCGTAATTCATGTATTACCTACGATGAATATGCAAATATTAAAAAAGCCAATCAAGGTAACACAGAAATTAACTGGCAGGATTTTGTCTTCAGTGTAGAAAATTGCCTGGAAAGTAAAGCAATAGGTTATATTGATGAATACACTAACTTAATTAAGAAGGCAGGAGTGACGGATACCGAATATCTAAAATTAATGGCTATGAATATGCTATCTAAAGCAGCAACGGTATTAACCAGACATGGAAAAAGCTTAGGGCAGTTAGTGGGAGAAACATGGTTATATGAGGAAGTATCTAAGATTGAAACTGTAAAAGAAATGAATGGATGTCTTAAGAATATCATCAGTCATATTCTTAAATACAGTGACAGTTTAAGGAATAAGAAAAGTAACAAACTGGTGGATCAAGCACTTGAATATATTGATTCCCACCTTTATGAACAAAGTCTGACACTTAAATCCATTGCAGGTAAGGTATATACCAACGAAAGTTACTTAAGCCGTGTATTTAAACAGGAAACGGGAGAAGGTCTTATTGAGTACATAAACAGGAAACGCATAGAGCAAAGTATAGTTCTTCTTAACACTACTGATTTAAAAGCTTATGAAATTGCGGAAGAGATAGGATTTAGTGATTCTCACTACTTTGGCATATGCTTTAAAAAGCAAGTTGGGGTTACCATTAAAGAATATAAGAAATTTAAATATGAAAAATAAGCATTGCCTGTTGTCATTCTAAACCGAAAGGATATGTCATTCCGAGCCGAAAAAATATGCCGTTCTGAAATGGAGGATATGTAGTTCTGAGCCGAAAAATATGTCGTTTTGAAATGGAAAGATATGTAACCCTGAGCCAAAAAAATATATCATTCTGAGCTGAAAAATTATGTCATTCCAAGCCGAAAAAATATGTCATTCTGAGCCGAAGGCGAAGAATCTCACTATAAGTATGGGATTCTTCGCTTTTCAAGCTCAGAATGACACTATGGAACTTAGATTCTTCGCTTT
>CALDJN010000353.1 GCA_937901695.1 uncultured Anaerocolumna sp. | reverse complement strand
CAAATCCACAAGAAGTTATGGACTTAAGCCCTGTTGCACATCTTGCAACAATTGAAGGAAAAGTTCCATTTATCAATTTCTTCGATGGATTCCGTACTTCCCATGAAATTCAGAAAATTGAAAAATGGGATTATGAAGATTTAAAAGAAATGTGCAATATGGATGCTGTTAAAGCTTTCCGTGAACATGCATTAAATCCAGAACACCCAGCTATGCGCGGTTCTCATGAAAATGGAGACGTTTTCTTCCAACATCGTGAAGCTTGTAACACAGCTTATGATGCATTACCTGCTGTTGTTGAAAAATACATGGCAAAGATTAATGAAAAACTAGGTACAGATTATGATTTATTTAACTACTACGGAGCTCCAGATGCTGACCGTGTTATCATCGCTATGGGATCTGTTTGTGATGTAGCTGAGGAAGTTATTGATTATTTAACAGCGAAAGGCGAAAAAGTCGGACTGGTTAAAGTTCGTTTATATCGTCCATGGGTATCTAACAGCCTTATTAAAGTATTACCTAAGACAGTTAAAAAGATAGCTGTACTTGACCGTACAAAAGAGCCAGGTGCATTAGGTGATCCTCTTTACCTTGATGTTACTGTAACTCTACGTGAAGCAGGAATGAATGACATTATCCTTACAGGTGGACGTTATGGACTTGGTTCCAAAGATACTCCTCCATCTTCTATTTTTGCTGTATATACAGAATTAGCGAAAGATGCTCCAAAATCACGTTTCACAGTTGGTATCGTAGATGATGTTACAAACTTAAGCTTACCAGAAGTAAAACCAGCTCCTATTACATCTGCAGCAGGTACTGTAGAGTGCAAGTTCTGGGGTCTTGGTGGTGATGGTACAGTAGGCGCTAACAAGAACTCTACTAAGATTATCGGTGACCATACAGATAAATACATTCAGGCATATTTCCAATATGATTCTAAGAAAACTGGTGGTGTTACAATTTCTCATCTTCGTTTTGGTGACAAGGCAATCAAGAGCCCATATTACATAAATCAGGCTGACTTTGTAGCATGTCATAACCCATCCTATGTTGTAAAAGGATATAAGATGGTTCAGGACGTTAAACCAGGTGGAATCTTCATGATTAACTGTCAATGGTCAGATGAGGAATTAAGTACTAAATTGAATGCCGCAGCTAAGAAATATATAGCTGATAATAACATTCAATTATATACAATCGACGCTATTGATAAAGCAATTGAAATTGGTATGGGTAAACGTACTAATACAATTCTTCAATCTGCATTCTTTAAATTAGCAAATGTTATGCCAATTGAAAAGGCTATTGAATATATGAAAGCTGCAGCTAAGAAATCTTATGGTAAAAAAGGTGATGCAGTAGTAGAAATGAATTATAAAGCAATTGATGCTGGTGTAGATGCTCTTCATAAAGTTGAAGTTCCAGCTTCTTGGTCCAATCCAGAAGCAGATGCTCCAGAAACTGAAATTATGGGACTTTCAAAAACAGTTAAAATGGTTAAGGAACTTATGAATCCGATTAACTTAATGGATGGCGATAACTTACCTGTATCTGCATTTGCAGAGCATATAGACGGACAGTTTGAAATAGGTGCTTCCGCATATGAAAAACGTGGTATCGCCGTATCTGTACCAGAATGGAATCCTGAAAAATGTATTCAATGTAACCAATGTGCATTTGTATGTTCACATGCTACTATTCGTCCATTTATGTTAAGTGAAGACGAAGTAAAGGCAGCTCCTTCTAACATTAAACTTGCTGATACAAAGCCTAAGGCTGGCGAGTACAAGTACACAATGAGCGTATCTCCTTTAGATTGTATGGGATGTGGTGAATGTATTACCGTTTGTCCTACTAAGGCTATTACTATGGTTCCTCAAGAATCTCAGGCAGAAGAACAGCCAGTATTTAACTATTTAGTTGCTAATGTAGGCAAGAAACCTGGAATGCCAGCGGATACTACAGTTAAAGGCTCTCAGTTTAATCAACCACTTCTTGAGTTCTCAGGAAGCTGCGCAGGATGTGCTGAAACATCTTATGCTCGTTTAATTACACAGCTTTTTGGTGAGCAAATGTATATATCTAATGCTACAGGATGTTCTTCTATCTGGGGCGGTCCTGCTGCAACTTGTCCATATACAGTAAATAAAGATTCCAAGAAGGGTCCAGCATGGGCTAACTCCTTATTCGAAGACAATGCAGAGCATGGATTTGGTATGTATCTTGGACAGAAGACTCTTCGTGAGCAGGTTATTGCCAAGCTTGAGAAGATTGCTGCTTCTGAAAAAGCATCCGCTGAATTAAAAGCTGCTATAGCTAAGTTTATGGAAACAAAGGAAAATACTACAGAAAACACACCAGCCACAGATGCCCTAATCGCTGAACTTGAAAAATCTGCTGCTGCAGGATGTGAACTTTCTAAAGAAGTTCTTGAAAAGAAACAATATCTTGCTAAGAAATCCGTATGGATTCTTGGTGGTGATGGATGGGCATATGATATCGGATTCGGTGGACTTGACCATGTACTTGCTTCCGGAGAGAACGTAAACGTTATGGTATTCGATACAGAAATGTACTCTAATACAGGCGGACAGGCATCGAAAGCTTCTAATATCGGTGAAGTTTGCCAGTTTGCTGCTGCTGGTAAAGAGATTGGAAAGAAGAGCCTTGCTGAAATCGCTATGAGCTATGGCTATGTATATGTAGCACAGGTTGCTCTTGGTGCTAACCCAGCACAGACTGTTAAGGTTATTGCTGAAGCAGAAGCTTATAACGGACCATCTTTAATCATTGGATATGCACCTTGTGAACTTCACGGAATCAAGGGTGGTATGAACCACTGCCAGGATGAAATGAAAGCTGCTGTTAAAGCTGGATATTGGAACCTATTCTCCTTCAATCCTGCTCTTAAAGCAGAAGGAAAGAATCCATTTACATTGGCTTCTAAACCAGGGGATGGAACCTATAAAGAATTCTTAAATAACGAAACACGTTATAGCCGTTTACAACGTTCTTTCCCTGAACGTGCAGAAAAACTATATAGTGATTCTGAGAAAGCTGCACAGGAACGTTATGAACACCTATTAAAGCTGGTAGAGCTATATAAATAAAAATGTTCATACATTTCATTGTATATAACAGTTTGTTTTATTAAAAAAGATATATGAAAGAACGAGAAAAGGTGTGTGGATGTTTTCACCCGGAAGTTCGTACCAAGGGTTGTTGTAAAATAGAAATTTGACATTCTGAGCGCAAATTCAGCTATGCTGAATTCTATGATGGAAGAATCTTATTATCTAAATGAGATTCTTCGCCCTTCAGGCTCAGAATGACAATTTTTCAATAGCCACTTTTTAAAATAAAGACTCTATGTAAGGTATAGGAATTTAATGAATCCATAAACCTATATTTTACATGGGGTCTTTTTATATAAAAAGGTTAATTTCAAATAGTAAGTGGAAATTTGTACATGCTCAATGAAATTTATATATAAAAGGCAGATAAAAGTCAGACAAAAGGCATACAAAAGGCAGACAAGAACGAGACAAAAGGCAGACAAAAGGCAGACAAAAGGCAGACAAGAACGAGACAAAAGGCAGACAAGAACGAGACAAAAGGCAGACAAAAGGCAGACAAAAGGCAGACCAAGAACGAGACAAAAGGCAGACAAAAGGCAGACAAGAACCAGACAAAAGCTAGATATAAACGAGACAAAAGCTAGATATAAGTCAGGCAAAAGTTAGGAATAAGTCAGACAAAAGCTAGATATAAGTTAGGCTAAAGTTAGATATAAGTCGGACAAAAGCTAGATATAAGCTAGAAATTAAAACAGCATGATACCTTCAAATTTATTTATTTTTATTTAATGGCTAGAAAAATGAAAATGAATAGAATGGATAGAAGGAACATGCTAAAGAGGATTATATCACAAAATTAATATTATGTTAATAAGGATTTGTCGAATTATAAGATTTTTTGGCGCATAAAATTAGCAATTGGAAAAATTAGTTTTTATAAGTAACAAGAAAAAGGTATCACGGTATAGCCTGAAGAACTTATTAATACTTATCGTCATATAATAACCATAGAGCAAATCAAAATATGCCTGGTATAAAAAGCGAGTTTTTATACCAGGCAGTTTACAGCCTATGGGAATAGATAAACCGGGAGTGTGATAACTACATGATAACTCTCGTCCTCAATAAAGGTTCTCATTTCTCCTGAGTGCAGTTTTATAATTTCCTGACAATTGATTATTCCAACACCATGACTGTCAAGAGAGTTATTCTTTAGGATATAATTTTTGCCGGTTATATAAAGCATGTTATTGGCGAGAGAAGCAGTATAAATTATAGGATTACTTTTTCGGGCATATTTAATAAGATTGCCTTCCAAATTATTAAATACTCTTTCAATCTGCATGACATCTACCTTTAGGAAAAAGTCATCTTTTAAATCCAATTCTATAGTTACCTGGTATCCTTTATCTTTTAAGCTTTCTTCCATGCTGCTAAGTAAATATCGGATGAATTCATTTCCAATAATGGTCTCAAAATTATACGTATAATCTTTATTCTGATTTAGAAAATGAGAAAAAAGATTATCGGTCAAGTCGTTGAATGGATTTTTCCTTTATTTTTGTCAGAAATCGATTTAGCTCTTTAGCATCAGAGTATTTTCGTTCTATTATTAAATCGATATAACTGTTTACTGTAGTTAGTGGGGTCCGGATATCATGGGAGATTGATGTAACTAAATCATAGTTTTTTTGCTTTAGTATTTCTTCTTCTTTTCTCTGGAAGTCTAATTCCTTACTCATACGGTTGATGGAATTAACTAAATCTGTAATTTCGTCTTTTCTTTTTGACTGGATTTCAAAGGTTAAATTACCACCTTCCAGAATCTGTATTCCCTTTTTAATTTCTAATATATCTTTTACAAGTTTCTTAAATTCGCTAAATATAGAGATAAAAAATAATAGAACACAAAAGATACCGATAATATAATCCATCCTTTGCTCAATCCGCTGCTTATATAAAATAGTAATGTATAAGCTGGCTTCTCCATCACTGAAGGATATCACCTGATATGGATTTTTGGCAGGCTCATAATAAATATAGGATACTTTTGGAGTAATTCGGGTAATATAGTCTAATGAATCATAAACTACTTTATTATTTTCAACCAGTTTAATATGGGTTAAGTTTTGTTTCTTATCCCAGGCTTTTATTGCACCAATATCCTTGATTGATACGTTGTTTTCTGTTACGTAATTCTGAAAATCCTCACTTGTGCTTAAGATTTTATCTTTGTACACTTCAGAATCCACATTCATATGATCTATATAATAGAAGGTAAGATTAATCAACAATATATAAATAAGAATGCATACAGCGCCTGATGAGGCAACTTTAAGCATTAGTTTCAATTCTAATTTAGAAGATTTTATTCGATTCACCCACATAGTACCCTCTTCCCCACATACTTTTTAAGTTTTGTGGATTTTTTGGATCTTTCTCTATCTTTTTTCTTAGATTACTGATATGGACAACAATCGTGTTATTATCTAAATAAGAATAATCCTGGCTCCATATGGACTCGTAGAGATTCTGCACGGAAAAAACCTTATTTGGATATCTCATCATTAAATTTAATATGTCATATTCAATTGGAGTTAATGTGATTGGAACATTATCTACAGTTACGCTTTTCTTATTATCATCCATAACAATATTATCTACTTTATAAACATTTTTCTTTTCCTTTTTAACGGGCTGATAATGATAACAACGCCGCAGCAAAGCTTTTACCCGAAATATCAGTTCAGCATTAGAAAAGGGTTTCACAAGGTAATCATCTCCACCTGCTGAAAAGCCAATTGCTTTATCTGATTCCAAGCCTTTTGCAGTTAAAAATAAAATAGGTGCAATGGACATATTACGGATTTCTTTACATACCTGAAAACCATTTTTCTCCGGCATTGCCACATCAAGAATAATTAAATCAATGTTTTCGTCAACTAATTCGATTGCCTTTTTTCCGTCGGAAGCCATAATAACATCAAATCCTTCTCCTTTTAGAAGGATTTCAAGTATTTCACGAATATCAGCATCATCATCTGCAACTAAGATATTAATTTTGTTTTCCTTCACGAATATCACCTCGGACAGACTGTTTCGTAGTTCTAATGTGTGTAAAAATATATATCATAAAACTTAATAATAAAGGTATATAAAAGCTTATGACCCGATGAATCAACATGGCATAAGTTAACATGTTCTGTGGAAAATATGCATCAAATATCTGTAAAAAACCACCTTGGGTAACTCCTTCTGCACCAGGCAGAGGAACTGCCGAAACAGAAATCGTCAGTAGAGACTGGCAGGTAATCATATCTAAGATACCCTTTGCTTTATATCCCATACTACAGTATACCAGATAAGGTATGGAATTTAAAGCTAACATTTGTATTATGGTAACAAACAATATTTTAAAAAACAATAGGGGATGTGCCTTTAATATCATAGCTTTTTTATGATAGGATTTGAGGCTTTCATCAAATTTATTTTTGGTTTCCTCTACTTTCTTTATCAGCCCTAATTTATTTCCTGCTTTTAAGATAAATGTTGCAATAGAGGGTGCTAATTTCTTTGAGTACATAAGTGAAAAAAATATAAAGATTGCGCCTGTATTCATCACAATACCATATATAAATAAATAACGCAGTTTACCTATAAAATAAACTGCTTCAGAAAAACGAAGTAAAGACATAATAATGCCTACCAGAATCATGGCTATCTGATAGACATATACAATAAAAAATATTGTGATAGAGGATTCTACGATAGGAATTTTATCCCGTTTCATATAGTAAACTTGAGCAGGCTGTCCTCCACTGGAAGAAGGAGTAATAGCACTGAAGTAAAAACCAATGTTAGAATATTCAAAACATCTGAAAAAAGGTATGTTAGACTTCAGTGTTTTCAGTATAAGACAGATATTTACTGCTTCACAGGAGATAAAGATAAACATCATGCCGATTCCCAATAGAAGATAAGAGTACTTAACGTTTACTAAAGCATTTTGTAAGTCCTTTAAGGTATACCCTTTAAGGACTTACAAAATGCTTTAGTAAACGTTAAGTAC
>CALDJN010000352.1 GCA_937901695.1 uncultured Anaerocolumna sp. | reverse complement strand
AAAAACCACCTCTTTGCAAAGAGCATTTGCAGAATACTTTGCAAAGGGAGGTAATGCAGGAATTGGCTATGGTGTCTTAATCTTATAATGATTAATTATTATGATTATTTATTATGATTATTTATTATGATTATTTATTATGATTATTTATTATGATAATTTTATAATATGATAATTTTATAATACATAAATTAGGGTCTGCTACAAAATAAAAATTTTGTCATTCTGAGAGCTTTAGCTCGAAGAATCTTTCTTTAAAATGAGATTCTTCGAGCTTATAATTCAGCTTTGCCCAACTTGCTCCCAGAATGGCAGTTTTGCAACACCCCCAAAAGTTTAGTAAAATCACATTAAAAGGCGCCAGAAAAGATGCTTACCCATGCTTAATAACCAATGCATTAGATTCCCCTATCTACTCACTTACTACTCATGGATGCTTTATTAATGAATATTTAATTTGTTCTTTTCATATTATTAATAAATGCATTATCAATAGGAGTAAAACATTTGGATAATTCTAATCAGCATCATCAGATGCATGTACACGAAATTCAGGGGAGTGTTCAACTAGGTGAATTAGAAAAAGATCCTCATAGCCATCGATTTGCTACTGTTTCTGGTGAAGTAATTCCATATGGTACGGATCATTATCACGAAGTAATATTTAGAACAGATTTTTTCAGGGATCATTACCACGAATTTCACGGTATTACTACTACTGCTATACCCATTGGGAATACTCATGTTCATTATCTAGAATCTTCAACTACCTTTAATGACGGTCATGAACACGGGTTTAAAGTTGTAACACTAATCGATGATCCATCAAAAATATAATCTTCGACTTATTTACTGCATTGTAAATAGTCAGCCAGATGACTACATCTTTAACAAGCCGCCTTTTGGCGGCTATGTGTTAATTACCACTTTTAGATTTTTTACATCTACATCTATTTGCCCATCTTATTAGCTTATCCCAAATATCACCAACACCAAATCCCAAAATCAACTCGAACCAAAGAATAAATAGAACATATAAAACGATAATAAATACAATACGTGCTCCATACCTAAATTTACTCATATTTACTCCTATTCTAATTTTTAATATATTAAATAAGAACTTTTAATTACATTATATATTAAATATAATAAAATTAAAACAAAATTAGGCGAATATCACTTTTATTAAGCCATACATCAAATTATTGCGGCCCTTGTTTTTACTGATTATCATTTAGAAATTATAAAGATAAAAGTTTTTATACTGCTGAAAACAACTAGTTGTATGGTGGATTATAATTTTTCTATATTGACACTCTATTACATATAGTCCATAATTTAACTATAAAACGAAGGAGGTATTTCAAATGAAAAAGCTATTATCCATGCTAATGATAATATCCATTCTATTTACATTAGCACCAACTCAAACAGCGGAAGCTGCTATTAAACTTAACAAGACAAGTATTACTCTTGAAACTGGTAATACTGAAACATTAAAGATTACTGGAACTACTAAAAAAGCATCATGGTCAAGTAGTAAAAAATCAGTTGCCACTGTATCTTCTAAGGGTGTAGTCACAGCAAAATCAGCTGGTTCCGCAACGATAACGGCAAAGCTAAGCGGCAAAAAGTATTCTTGTAAAGTTAATGTTAAAGAATCATTTAATGCTAAGGATGCTCTAAAAAATATTAAAACTACCGAAACAGTTACCGACAAAGGAATCATAGTACAACTTAAAAACAATTACCTATATCCGGTAAGAATTGAAGCTGTTGCAGTGTATTATGATGAAAACGGTACAATGATTGGAAAATCAAATGATAATAATTACTACTTTGATAAAGATAATGAATGTGTTCTATCATTCACTAGACCATATGACAGTAACTATAAGGATGTTGAATTTGAATCCTATAAAATAAACTATTCCATCAGTTCTGTAAGTAAGTATAGCAAAAGCAATGTAAAAGATATTAAAATATCCGATAATTTTGGTGCTGAAAATGTTATGGTGGAAGTTACCAACTCTGGAAAGGATAAATGCTTATTTACAAAGATTGTTATTATATTTTACAAAGAAGGAAAGGTTATATACTCTGATTATCAGTATGCAGATGTAAATAATCCTGAAGATGTTGACTATTTACAGTTTTCATTTCCATATGATGAAAACTATAATACTATCAAACCGGATGATTACAAGGTATATGTAAATTCTTCTTACAACTAAAATAAAAAAAGACTCGCCCAAAATTAGTGGTTCTGGCAATAGAATAATAAGGAGGTGTTATACTAAGACTCTCACAAGCCATATTATAACACCTTATTATAGAAAAATCTAAAAACATTGAAAAAATTGTATTTGCAAAGTAATAAGCCACTTCAGAGAATTTCCTATTACTCTAAAGTGGCTTATTTACTAAATTTAAATTTTTATTAACATTAACAGCTCGTACGAGAATTGAACTCGTGATTCCGCCTTGAGAGGGCGGCGTCTTAACCACTTGACCAACGAGCCTCACAACAAAAAATAGTTTACTACATTTAGGCTTAGATTGCAAGTATTATTTTAAAAACTTTTAAAAAATAATAGATTCTGAACGAATTCTGCTTCACAGAATTCGTTCAGAATGACATGTTATTGATTATTTCAAAAAGTCCATCAAAGATATCTGATTGGATATTGGCAAATCTCCCAGCAGTCCTAAATCAGCCATTAAGTCTACAACTGTAGAGCTTACTTTAGTTCGACTCCTAAAGTCGTCACGGGAAAGAAAAGGTCCATCTGCTATTGCTTCAACTACTGCATCAGCTGCCTTATCACCTAATCCGTCAATCGTACTTAAGGATGGCATTAATCTTTTCTCATCTACAATTTGAAAATGGTGGGCTTTGGCTTTATATATGTCAATTGGCATGAAATCAAAACCTCTGGCATACATTTCTTGAACAATTCTCATATCCTTTAAAACATCTTGCTCTTTCTTGGTTAATTCATTACTTCTCCTCTTATAATCAGCCATATAACGTTCTAATCGTTCCCTTCCCAAGCACATTAGCTCATAATTAAAGGCAGATGCACGAATACTAAAATAAGCTGCATAATAAGCCAAAGGATAATATACCTTAAAGTAAGCGATACGGAAGGCCATCATAACGTAAGCAGCTGCATGTGCTTTGGGGAACATGTATTTAATACGTTTACAGGACCAGATGTACCATTCAGGGACATCGTTTGCCAACATTTCTTCTTCCATCTCAGGAGTCAGTCCTTTACCTTTACGGACGCTTTCCATAATCTTAAAGGAATGTCCACTGTCTACGCCTTTATTGATTAGATAGGTCATAATATCATCACGGGTACAGATTGCTGTTGAAAGGGTACACTTTCCTTCTGCTATTAACGTTTGAGCGTTGTTTAACCATACATCAGTACCATGTGATAATCCAGATATTCTAACTAAATCTGAGAAAGTCTTAGGTTTGGTATCACGAAGCATCTGCATAACAAAATCCGTACCAAACTCCGGAATGCCAAGACAGCCTAAATCACATCCGCCAATGTCTTCCGGCTTTATTCCCAAAGCACTTAGGTTATCAAATAAGGATAATACCTTTTGGTCATCCAGCCTAATCGTTTGAGCATCCAATCCTGTTAAATCCTCTAACATACGAATCATAGTCGGATCATCGTGGCCAAGTATATCCAGTTTCAATAAGTTATGGTCAATGGAGTGATAATCAAAATGGGTAGTTATGGTTTTGGTCGTCATATCGTTGGCTGGCCTTTGAACCGGTGTAAAGGAATATATTTTTTCACCATGAGGTAAAACAATAATTCCACCAGGATGCTGCCCTGTTGTTCTTCGAACACCAACACAGCCGGATGCAATTCTATCTATCTCGGCTCTTCTCTTATGTTTTCCCCGCTCTTCATTATACTTAAGTACATAGCCATAGGCTGTTTTATCTGCTAGAGTACCAATGGTTCCAGCTCTAAAAGTATGACCTTCGCCGAAAATAACCTCTGTATAGTCATGTGCCTTACTCTGATATTCACCTGAGAAATTAAGGTCAATATCCGGTTCTTTATCACCATTAAATCCAAGGAATGTTTCAAATGGTATGTCATGTCCATCTTTGCTCAACGGTTGTCCACATACAGGACAGTTTTTATCCGGCATATCACATCCGGAACTTCCTGCATATTTCCTTACTTCCTCTGATTCAAAATCAGAATAAAAGCAATTGGTGCAATAATAATGAGCTGATAAGGGATTTACCTCTGTAATACCAGCCATAGTTGCAACAAAGGAGGAACCTACAGAACCCCTGGAACCCACTAAGTAACCATCTTCATTGGACTTCCAAACCAGTTTCTGCGCAATAATATACATTACGGCAAATCCATTGGTTATAATGGAGTGTAATTCATGCTCCAATCGTTCTTCTACCTGCTTCGGAAGGTTAGGTCCATACATAGAATGGGCTTTGTTATAGCATATTTCACGTAATGTTTTATCCGAATCCTCAATTACTGGAGGACATTTATCTGGGCGTACCGGAGAGATTTTTTCAATCATGTCTGCAATTTTATTAGTATTGGTAATTACCACCTCTATGGCTTTTTCCTTTCCAAGATAAGTAAATTCCTCTAACATTTCTTCCGTTGTTCGGTAGTATAAAGGTGCTTGATTATCTGCATCCTTAAATCCTTTTCCAGCCATTATAATACGGCGGTATATTTCGTCTTCCGGATCCATAAAATGGACATCACAAGTAGCAACTACCGGTTTATTATACTCTTCACCCAGCCCTACAATTCTACGATTCAATTCCATTAATTCTTCTCTGGAATTAATATTGATTTTATCACTATGAATCATGAACTCATTATTGCCTAATGGCTGTATCTCCAGATAATCATAGAAATTGACCAACCTTGTAATTTCTTCTGGTGGCTGTTCTCTAAGTAATGCCTGATACAATTCTCCAGCTTCACAGGCAGAACCAATTAATAATCCTTCTCGATTCTCTAAAAATAAACTCTTTGGAATGCGAGGTCTTTTACTATAATATTCAATATGTGACTGTGAAATTAATTTATATAAGTTAACTCTTCCTATATCATTTTGGGCTAAAATAATTGCATGATATGTAGGCATTTTCTTTATTGCATCAGCAGATAATTTTCCAAGCTTATTGATTTCACTGATAAACTGAACACCTTGTTCTTTTAACATATCAACAAATTTAATAAATATTTCTGCTGTTGCTCCTGCATCATCTACTGCACGGTGATGATTCTCCAGGGATATATTTAAAGCTTTTGCAACTACATTTAATTTATATTTTTTTAATTCTGGTAATAGAATTCTGGCAAGACCAACGGTATCAATCACCGTATAATCGGTTTCAATTCCCAATTCTTCTGATTTCTTGGTAATAAAGCTCACATCAAAGGAAGCATTATGGGCAACTAATGCACAGCCCTGACAAAATTCCAGAAACTTAGGAAGGATTATATCAATAGTAGGGTAATCCATAACCATTTCATCATTTATGCCTGTTAAATCTATAATTTCATAAGGAATAGAAACCTCTGGATTGATAAAAGTGCTAAATTGGTCCACAATTTTCCCTTCCACTACTTTTACAGCACCAATTTCTATAATTTTATCTTTTACTGGTCCAAAACCGGTTGTTTCAATATCAAATACAACAAAGGAGTCATCTAAATTCTGACCTTTCTCATCGACTACCACTTCTTTTAAATCATCCACCAAGTAGGCTTCTACACCATAAATAACTTTGAATTCTTTGAGTCTGTCCCATTCAGATTCCGGATAATCCTTTTTATTTAGTGCATGGTTAGCTTCAGGAAAGGATTGTACTACACCATGATCTGTAATTGCCACCGCCTTGTGTCCCCAGGCAAATGCCCTCTTAACCAAGTCCTTTACATCCACTACAGCATCCATATCACTCATCATGGTATGAGCGTGTAATTCTACACGTTTTTCTGTACTGGTATCCTGTCTGGTAGTGGTAAAATCTGAAATAGTTTTAATACCTACAATTGAGCCAATGGTAATCTCATGCTCATATTTATCCATCAATGCCATTCCTTTTAACTTAATAAATATTCCCTTCTTGATAACATTTAATAATTCTGGTGCATCCTCTGTTTTCACAAATATTTTTCCTTGTATGGAATCAGTAAAATCAGATACGGAAAACATGATAATTGTTTTTTCATTTCTTAACTCTCTTGGTTCTACATTGAGAATTCTTCCTCGAATGACTACTTCACCAATTTCATCCTGAATATCGGCAATTGGTATAGAATCACCTTCAAAACTTTTTCCATATATAATATCCGGGTCATCTGCGGCTTTTTTATAACTGGATCTATTTTTATTATAAGAATTTTTATTTTGATAATCTAATTTGCTGGTTTGATTCTTATTTGTACCATTCCCATTATTCTCACCCTTTTTTGATTCATGAGAATTCATCTGACTGGGATTTTCTTTTGACGCAGCAAATTCGTCAGTATATCCGCCTTCTTTAGCCATCAATTCTTTAGCGTATGCATCGGCTAACCCATCATCCGCTTTGGCTTGTTCTTGTTTACTTATATCTTTTTTATTCTTTTTTTGGTTGAGTATCTGCACACATTCATACTCGTACTCATTGTTATCTTCTTCTTTTACCGGTTCGTAATATTCAAAATGTACACCTATATCAATATGAAATCGTTCCTGGTACAGAGTTGTTATGTATGTTATAATATCTCCAGACATCTTTTTTACCAGAAAATTATCTTCACATCGAAATATCATATTATTATCTTCAAACCGTATTTCTGATAACTCAAAAATATTATATTCTAATATGCTTCTTTCACGTACTTCCTCCAAAATACTATCCTTATAAACGGAAAATAAATTCTCTGGCGTATATTGCGCTGATAATATGTAACTTTCATGTAAGACAACAATATTGGAGGTAGAAGAAAACAGCTGCTTTTGCAGCTGATATTCCATTTTCTTTATATTATTTCTTGTAATGATTCTATTACTTTCCAAGTATATTCTTATTTCTGATTTGGATTTTGAAACAGAGACCCTCTCTACCTGAACATCTTTAAATACATCCTCTAAATTTGCAGGTAGATTCGTTAACTGATCAAAAACTTCAAAAAAAAGCATACTCATAACTCTGCCCCATTTCTAAAACTTACTTCAGATTATCTGTTCTTATATAATATCTAAAATATTATATTAACCAACGAATATGTCATCTTAGCGTAAATTCAGCAAAACTGAATTTATACTAAGAATGACATACTTTGTAATGAGATTATATAATATAGTTAAGTTTAACCCTTTATTTTTTCTGTCTGCATATTTAATAATTCTTCGCGAAGTGCCGATAATAACTGGTCTTCTGGAACTTTTCGTATGATTTGACCTTTCTTTATCAGAAGTCCTTCCCCTTTTCCGCCAGCAATACCAATATCTGCTTCTTTTGCTTCACCAGGACCATTGACAGCACAGCCCATAACGGCCACTTTAACGTCTAAATCAATATCCTGTATCATGTTTTCCACTTGACCGGCTAATTCTATAAGATTAATCTGTGTCCTTCCACAGGTTGGACAGGAAACTAATTCAACTCCACCTTTACGTAAGCCTAGGGTTTTTAAGATTAACTTTGCTGATTTCACTTCTTCTACCGGACTACCGGTTAAGGATACACGTATGGTGTTACCGATTCCTTGATAAAGTATAATACCTAACCCAACAGCTGACTTTATATTACCGGACAAAACGGTACCAGATTCCGTTATACCAACATGCAATGGGTAATTACATTGTTTTGCAATTAGCTCATGAGCTTTCACACACATTAATACATCAGAAGATTTAATGCTGATAACCAGATTATCATAACCTATGTCTTCAATCAAATGAACTTTATCCAGTGCACTTTCAACAATTCCCTCTGCTGTAACTCCTTGGTATTTTTCCAAAAGATGCTTTTCTAAAGAACCGCTATTTACGCCAACACGTATGGGAATGTTCCTTTCCTTAGCTACATCCACTACTGCTTTTACTCTATCCATTGCTCCAATATTACCTGGATTAATACGAATTTTATCTGCTCCATGTTCCATAGCAGCAATGGCAAGACGATAATCAAAATGGATATCTGCAACTAACGGTATATGAATCTGCTTTTTTATCTCTGTAAAAGCTTCTGCTGCTTCAATAGTTGGTACAGCACAGCGTATAATATCACAACCAGCAGCCTCCAATTCAAGAATCTGAGCAACCGTTGCTTTTACATCTTCTGTCTTTGTATTTGTCATGGATTGAATCAGTATAGGATTCTTTCCGCCTATAGCCTTGTTACCAATATGAACAACTTTTGTTTCTTCTCTCATAGCTTCCTTTCTAAATGACTATGGTGCCAGGCACCAATTAAAATATTCTTCCCAAGTCATTAAATAGTACAAATACCATTAAAATTAATAAGGCAACCAGTCCAATCATATGGACAAAACCTTCTTTTTCCTGATTAATCGGTTTTCCACGGAGTACTTCCAAGAATAAGAATACCAATCTTCCTCCATCCAAAGCTGGAATCGGTAATAAGTTCATAACGCCTAAATTGGCACTTAGCAAAATAGCAATGTTGGACATACTTAAAAATACTGTAAGGGCGCCTTCACTTTTTGTAGCCTTATAGGTATTCCCTATAAAATCCACTATACCAACTGGCCCTGCCAGATCTTCTGCACCTAACTTACCACGTATTAACTGACCTAAGCTTTCAATTGTAGAAGCAATCCAGAATTTCACTTCAGCAGCACTGTATTCAATAACACCAAGTACCCCTGTTTTCTCCCGTAATCTGTTAATGGACATGCCCATACTATAACTATTTGCAGATAATACTGGGTTAACTGTAGTATTATAAGATTTACCATCTCTCTGATAAGTTATGGTAATAGCTTCGTCTTTTAAAGGATTTTCAAAGAAATATTGGCTTAATTCACTTCCCGTTTTAATTTTTACTCCATTAATAGAAGTAATTACATCACCCTTTTTTATACCTGCATTTGCCAATGGCATATTGTCATATACCTCAGTAAGCACTGCTTCTGTTGTATCTGGAATATAACCAAAACCAATCATATAATTATTCCTTGGAGTTACCTTAGTTTCCGTTGTTTTACCATTACGTTTATACTTTACAGTTATCTCGTTTTTACTTAATGGATGAAATGTTAAATATGCGTCTACTTCTCTTGATAAATTAATATGTCTGCCACCGAATTCAGTTATTACATCACCAGGCATAAGTCCTGCTTCTTGTGCAGGAGAATCCTTTATAATATGTTCAACTCTGGCCGGATCATAGCCGATAATACTAACGATAATCATAGATAGAACAAAGGCAAATATAAAATTAAATAAAGGACCTGCAAATATAACAGAAATTCTTGCCCAAACAGGCTTATTATTAAATGCCCTTTTATCATCCGCTGTTTCATCTTCACCTAGCATAATACAGGAGCCGCCAATAGGCAATAATTTAATGGAATATACTGTATTGTTCTTACATTCTTCAGCCGTTTCATAATCATGCTGTGATAAGAACAATTTTGAGCGGTAACCATTTGAACTTCGAACAAAGCTAATAATTCTGGTTCCCATTCCTAAAGAGAATTCTTTTACATATATTCCATTGGCTTTTGCCAGCAGAAAGTGCCCCAATTCATGTATGATAATAATGGCACTAAATATTAATATTGCTATAATTATATTCATTCTGATCTCCTTAAAGGTTTATATAAAATACAAAGATTTAGAGTAGTCTATACTCTCACTTTAGCTTAACCTTTTACCAATTCATTTATAAAATCATATGTTTCATTTTCAATATTCAGAATTTGACCAATGGATGGATTCTCAACTTTTTTGTGATTTTTAACAGCCTCTTGGATTAAGTCCATAATATCTAAATATTGTATTTCCCTATTTAAAAACTTTGCTACTGCCAATTCATTAGCAGCATTATAAACCGTTGGCATACTTCCGCCTTCTCTTGCTACTTCATATGCCAATTTAAGGCTGGTAAAGGTTTTAAAATCAGGTTCTTCAAAGGTTAGCTTACCTAGCTTAAAGAAATCAATTCTTTCACCACTTAACACTCTTCTTTCAGGATAGAATAAAGCATACTGAATAGGAAGTTTCATATCCGGAGTCCCAAGTTGGGCAATGATACCGCCATCCATGAATTCCACCGCCGAATGTATAACACTCTGAGGCTGTATAACTACCTGTATTTTATCCAAAGTAACGTTAAATAACCATTTTGCTTCCATTACCTCTAATCCTTTGTTAACCATGGTGGAAGAATCAATAGTGATTTTACGGCCCATAGACCAGTTGGGATGTTTTAGCGCATCTTCCACCTGAATATGTTCTAAATCCTTTCGTTTTTTACCACGAAAAGGACCACCAGAGGCAGTCAAAATAATCCTGTTGATTTCATTCTCATTTTCGCCATGGAGTGCTTGGAAAATAGCCGAATGTTCACTATCAACCGGAAGAAGCTTTACTCCATATTCTTTTAACAACGGAGTAATAATATGTCCTGCCGTTACTAAAGTTTCCTTGTTAGCAAGGGCGATGTCTTTACTTGCTTTAATCGCCTCTATGGTAGGCAAAATGCCTATCATGCCCACTACTGCAGTCACTACCATATCTGCTTGTTTTTCTGTGGCACAGTCGATTAATCCCTCCATACCGGTAACAACAGAAACGGATAAATCCTTTACTCGTAATGCTAAATCCTTTCCTTTTTTTTCATCCCATACGCAAACTATTATGGGATGAAATTCTCTTATTTGTTTTTCCAATAAATCTATATTATGACCTGCAGATAATGCAGTAACCTTAAGGTCCTTGTTATTTCTAACTACTTCAAGGGTCTGTGTTCCAATAGAACCAGTTGACCCAAGGATGGATATATTTTTCATAGCATTCCTCAATTCGTTATTCATTCGAAATTTTTGCTCGTTGAGCTGAATTTTTACTTGTCGTTCTGAATTTTTACTTGTCGTTCTGAATTTTTATTTGTCATTCTGAATTTTTGTTTGTCATTCTGAATTTTTGTTTGTCATTCTGAATTTTTGTTTGTCATTCTGAGCGAAGCGAAGAATCCCACGGCTCGTTCCAGGATTCTTCGCCCATGGCTCAGAATGACAATCTCTTTGTAAAACTCAGAATGACAGTTACTTTGTGAAACTCAGAATGACAGTTACTTTGTGAAGCTCAGAATGACAGTTTATTTTACATATATTTATAATATAAGTGCAAGTGAATATACAATCGGTGCAACGAATATTACACTATCAAATCGGTCTAATATTCCACCATGACCAGGTATTAATTTACCATAGTCTTTGATGTCATGATTTCGTTTAATTGCAGATGCAGCCAAATCTCCTACTTGTGAAATCACACTGGAAGCCCCACAAATAATTACAAATGCAATCTGTGGATTATCTATACCTGTAATTTGATTTTTAATAATTGTACCATATAAAAATCCCAATAAGGCTGCTCCTACTACACCACCGATACAGCCTTCTAAAGATTTTTTAGGGCTTAATTTAGGTAGGAATTTATGTTTACCAAATAACATTCCGATACAATATGCACTAGTATCCGATCCCCAGGATCCAATAAAGATCAACCATACTAAATAAGCTCCATCTTCTACGACTCTTACTTTATATAAGTAACTAAGCATAACAGCAACATAAAACAAGCCTAAGAAAACAATTGCAACCTGTTCAGATCGATACTTGGGAAAGGTGAATACATATATTAATAATAAAACAACTAAAAAGGCGATAAATAAAACCATGTTATATTCCTCGTAGTGATATAGTATCATAAAATCCAGTGCGATACATGCAACATAGCCTACAATACCTAACAAGGACTTATTTAGTTTAACAGTACGATATAATTCCATCATGCCAATGAGAGAAATAGCCAAAACAGTGTAAAATAAAACATTTCCTCCTAGCATAATAGTAGTTATCGCAATTATCATTAAAATAATGGCGCTTCGAAATCTTATCCAAAACATTACCTTATATCCTCCTATTAGATTCCACTAAATCTTCTGTTTCTATTAGATTCCACCAAACCTTCTGTCCCTAGAATTATAGTATTCTACAGCTTTCATTAATTCCTTTGTATTAAAGTCCGGCCATAAAACATCTGTAAAATAAAATTCTGAATAGGCTAATTGCCACAATAAAAAGTTGGATAAGCGTTGTTCTCCGCTTGTACGAATAAGTAAATCTGGATCCGGAATTCCTTTGGTATCTAAGTAATTTGTATATAATGCCTCATCTATATCTTCTAAGTTAACCTTTCCGGTTTTTACATCCATGGCAAGATTCTTGATTCCACGAATCATTTCATCCCTGCTGCCATAATTTAGAGCCACCTGAAAGTTTAAACCTGTATTCTTTGCCGATACTTCTTCTAATTCTTTAATTCTATTTTGCATTTCCATATCTAATCTTGATATATCACCAATGATACGAACTTTCATATTGTTTTTACTACTTGTTTTTAAGCAGTCTTTCAAATAACTGCCCAACAGCTTCATCAATGCATCTACTTCTTCTTGTGGTCTGCTCCAGTTTTCAGTAGAAAATGCATAAACAGTTAAATATTTTATTCCAATACGGTATGCTTCTTCCGTAATCTTTTCAACATTTTTACTACCTACAGAATGCCCATAATTACGTGGCATTCTTTTTTGTTTTGCCCAACGGCCATTTCCATCTAATATAATTGCAACATGCTCAGGTATCTTAATGCCTTCCTGATTTATAATATCTCCCATGGAGACCTCCAATATGATTATTAAAACTAAGACGTATTTTGACACAACCAAGACTGGCTAAAATCAGCCAGTCCTTGGTGCAAGCAAAACACGTCCTAAATCCTATTCTTGTACCGTAAGAATTATTCTTGTACTGTAAGAATTATTTTTGCACTGTAAGAATTATTCTTGTACCGTAAGAATTATTCTTACACAGTAAGGATTTCTTTTGATTTATCTTCAGTTACTTTGTCAATATCCGTAATAAACTTATCAGTAAATTTTTGAACTTGCTCTTCTAATTGTTTCATCTCGTCTTCTGAGATTTCACTGTTCTTATTCAGTTTCTTAATTGCATCGTTTGCTTCTCTTCTGATATTGCGAACAGCTACTTTCGCATTTTCTGCCCTCTTCTTAACATCCTTAACCAATTCCTTTCTTCTGTCTTCCGTTAACTCAGGGAAAATTAAACGAATTACTTTTCCATCGTTGGAAGGTGTTAACCCAAGATCGGATGCTAAAATTGCCTTTTCAATATCTTTGATAATTTTACTCTCCCAAGGCTGAATCTGAATAACCCTTGCTTCAGGAACAGAAATGTTAGCTACTGATTGAAGTGGAGATGGTGTTCCATAATAATCTACTCTTAGTTTATCAAGTAAATGTGGATTGGCCCTTCCTGCTCGAATTGTAGAAAACTCCTCCTTTAAATTATCTAAAGATTTCACCATTTTGCTTTCGTAAATTTCAATTCTTGAATCCATAATTTCGCCTCCTATATATTATCTGTTACCTTAGTTCCATTAAAATTTAGAACTCCTTGATTTGTTCTTATTGTAAACTGATTATACTGTCACTTTAGTTCCGTTAAAATTGCCCTTAGCAGCGTTTACAATGCTATTTTCTTCATCTAATGCAAATACTAACATTGGCATTTTGTTCTCCAAGCATAAAACAGTTGCGGATAAATCCACCACTGCCAGTTTGCGGTCTAATGCTTCCTGCATGCTGATTTCATCAAACTTTTTAGCATCCTTGTTCTTTCTGGGATCACTGTCATAAACTCCATCCACTGCCTTTGCCATTAGAATAATGTCTGCATCTAATTCAACTGCCCGGAGTACTACACCTGTATCAGTTGAAAAATAAGGATGACCGGTACCGCCAGCCAAGAATACAACCATACCTTTCTTAAAATACTTATTTGCTCTATCTTTTGAAAATAGTTTGGTCATACTTCCACATTCAAATGGAGTAAGAATCTGCGTATTCATTCCTACATATCGAAATATTTCGGATACATAAATACAATTCATTACAGTTGCCAGCATTCCAATTTGATCCGCCTTTGTCCGATCAATGGTTTCACTGGTTCTTCCTCTCCAGAAGTTTCCTCCACCAATAACAACACCAACTTCAGTGCCACTATCTACCAGTTCTTTCACTTGACTTGCAACTTTAATACAAGTTGCTTCATCAAAGCCGGTTTTCTTATCTCCTGCAAGAGCCTCTCCACTTAATTTCAGTAATACTCTTTTATACCTGTTCATCTTTATAACTTTGCTCCTTCCAAGGTCTGGAGACTATGTGTGCAGCATAAATCTCCCGGTTGAAAGAATTTCAACCTGCTCCTCTAAACTATTCAAATATATTTTCTATATCAACTGATGCATAAGGCAAGGAACAAAAACCATCAATAATAGCTCCATTATTAATTTGTATAGATTGTGCCTTAATATTGCCCTTTACAACAGCAGAAGAATCAATAATTATTGGTCCGTTAATATCAATTTCACCTTTAACAGCTCCAGCAATAACTCCTGAAGATGCAGTAATATCTCCTATAATTACAGTTCCAAGTCCAATCTTGACACTGCCTTCACTACTAATGCAGCCTTCTAAACGTTTTGCACCCACAAATACTTCATGAGCCATACAATTACCGGTTACTGCACCATAGATAGAAAGTTTCCCTAAACATTCAACATCACCCTTAATGGTACCCATAACATCTAAAGAACCATCTGCATTAATACTGCCATTAATTACTGTACCTTTGGTAATTACCGTTATTTCATCGGTATTCTCTGTTGGATTATCCATTCTATTTTCCTCATCCATGGTTACTTTTTCTTCCTTTTCTGCTATTGTTTTAGATTGAATCAAATTTTGTTCTTCTAATTCATCAGATTCAGGGATTTCTTCCATTTCATTTAAGTTCTCCAGGTCTCCGCCCTCTTCATCTGATGTCAATATAGCATCCAGAATATCCATATCCACATTATCATAAGTATTAACTAAATCATCAGATTCTGCAGTTTTCTCCCCAATTGCTAAAGTATCCTCAGTTTGTGCCGGTTCTTCGTCTAAAGTATTAACAACTTGATTGTCATCAAACATCTCTTCTGGCATTAATTCATTTACTGCCTGAGAAAAATCACCTTTAAAATCCTTAAAAAAACCCATAATTATTCCTCCTGTGTTAATAGTTTTTAATTACCTTTATTAATGTCTAAATTAAATAATGGTTTTACTTAACTTGCTTAATTGGAGTCACCTCATCTGTTATTGGTAATACATTGATACCCTGTTCTGTTAAAGTCTTAAGAATAGGTTCTAAAGATTTTACAGTGTTTTCCTTTGTATCTGTATCATGCATAAGAACAATAGAAGTATTATGTATCTTAATGCCATCCATTGCATTAGTATAAAGTTCCTCTGGGGAATACTCTACTCCCGTAGCATCCCCGTTAACTACATTCCAATCGAAATAAATTACCGATTCTTTATCTAAAAATTGAATCAGCTCCTGAATATCAACCTTACCAACCGAATTCCCGCTTCCGCCTGGAAATCGATAAAGGTAAGGAATGTACCCAGTAATATCATATAACAAATCACTAAGCTTTGTAAAGTCTTTCTCAAAATCTTCCAAAGAATTATATATTTTATCATAATCATGAGAATAAGAATGTATTCCCAATGAATGTCCACCTTCTATTATTCTTTTATACATTTCTATGGAGTATTTATCTGTTTTTCCTATTACAAAAAAAGTAGCCTTTACATTATATGTATCTAACAAATCTAAAATATCTGCTGTATATTTACTAGGTCCATCATCAAAAGTCAAATAAACTGTTTTCGAATTATCAAATATGTATTTTTTCTCTAATAAATTATCTTTTTCTGATTTCTTCCCATTAGCCTGATTATTTTCTATCGTATTTCCACTCTTTCCAGCAGATTCTTTCGAAATATCATTTGGCTCTTCCATATTGGTATTTTGCTTCTTAATTTCTTGAGTATTTTTATCTGATACCTTCGATTCTAAAGTCTTTGTTTCCGAAGTCATAGCTTTCTTATTTATATCATCGGTTTCTTTTTCTTTATTGGTATCATCTAATTGCTCCTTATTATTTTCATTCAATATATCTTTTGCACTCTTAGAAGTATTATATTGTACAACTGCAGCATGTGCAATACTTTCATGATTTTTTTCAAATAACCCATTATATGTTTTTCCATAACGCTCTATCATTAACATATCAATTTGTTTTTGAAGTGATTGTACTTTAAAAAACATTATAATACACAAAATGGTAGGAAGTATTAAGAATACTACTATTAACACAATAATCGTAACTTTTATTTGCTTCACACGATGACGCCTAGAAATCAAGGATTCCTTATCAGCAGCGGTTTTCTCCTGCTCCAAGCCATCCGCCCCCCCTCATCATACTCTTGAATTATTTTAACACATTTCGATAATAAATAATATATTTTTTAAAAAATAATTATACAAAAAAATGCCATTCTAAACTGAAAATGAAAGAACCCCATTAAAGAGGAGATTCTTCGCTTTTCAAGCTCAGAATGACATTTCAAATGGTGCCTGACACCATTTACCCGAATGACATTTAATTTTTGTTTCTCAAATGGTGCCAGGCACCATTTGGGAGGCACCATTTTGTGCATACATTTACCTACAGATTTTCGTTTTTGTCTTCTGCACCAAGAGGACTAAACCTATGGTTAGCTGAAGATCTGGACGTATCGCCACTTACATACTTTCTTTTATTTTTAACCCCATATTTGCTTGCATTGTTTATATTTACATAATTACTATCATTAAAGCTTACAATATTATTACTCTTTGCTTTTTTGTTTTTACCTTCAGATGCCAATTGAATACCTCCTTTTAAATAGCTTTATTATTATGTGTAGTACAATTGCATTTATGCTTTTATATAATAAAGGTAGTTCGAATTTAATTGGTATAGTTGGTAATTGATTCAATTTGATTCCATCGGCTATAAAAGCGTATTCACCAGCTTATAGCAAATACTGTTCAGTGTAATTATCGCTCTTTATTATTAAGAATTTACTATTAAGAATTAATTATTAAAATTTATTCTTAAAAATTTGTTCTTAAAAATTTATTCTTAAAAATTTATTCTTACAGAAAATGGATTCACGTATTCTCCATTGGGTTCTAACTTAATTAAATCTTCCTTCATGGATAACTCTTCCACAACATCCTTTCTTGCCGGTAAAGAAGTCCAGGGTTCAATACATATGTAATCTACTTCTGTTTTTGGTCAATGCCATATTCCCAAGTAATTCATATTAGGATAGTAAACGGTAATTTCTTCCTTGCCCTTTTTAGATTTTAAAATAACTTTATTACCTGTGTTTTTCAGGATGATTGCATCCCGGTCAAATAAATTATGCTTTAAATGCAGATACTTTCCTTCTGTAAGAATAAATCTTCTATTATTCTCTGTAACAAAGCAGTCTTCTGACATTCCTATTTGCATGGGTTCTACCTGATTTTCAAATTCAATCATATAATCTTCAAAAGTTAATTTTTCACTTAATGGAACGTTAAATCCAGGATGCCCACCAAGTCCAAAATACATAGTTTCGTTGCCTTTATTATACACTTTATAAGTAATAATAATTTCATTCTCCTCCAATTTATATGTCACGCAAAATTGAAAGGAAAATGGATATTGTTTTCTTGTATCCTTATCATCTTCCAGTACAAAAGTAATACAATCCTCTTTTTGATTTAATACTGTAAATTCTTTCAACTTGGCAAATCCGTGTATTCCCATATGATGTTCTTTTCCATGTAAGGTATATGTTTCTTTTGTTAGTCTGCCAACAAAAGGAAACAAATTTGGTGCACTTTCTTCCCAAGTCTCCTTACTCCCTTGCCATAAGAACTCTTTTCCAGCTTTATCCCGGATGGATTTCATTTGCGCCCCTTTTGTTGAAATACTTACTTTTAACTGACTGTTTTTTATTACATATTCCATACTTTCTCTATTTCCTCCCTGCTTGGAAGGGCAGGAATCCCACCCATTTTCTGCACACACAAGGAACCCGATATGTTTCCATACATTAACGCAGCTTCGATGATTTCTTTCGTCAAGTCATGTTTATCATTTACATTCTCTAGTAAGAGCTTTGAAAGGAAACCACCAAAGAAAGCATCTCCGGCACCTGTTGCATCTACTGCATCTACTTTTCTCCCCTCTACAGTTCCTATTTCCTGATGGAAGAAATACTTAGCACCTTTGGATCCTAATGTTTCAATCACTACGGCAATATTATTTTTCTCCATTAAAGTGAAGATATTTTCTTCCCCTCCCACAAAATATAACTCTTCATCTGAAATTTTCAACAAATCAACAAAAGGAAGTATTTCAGCTACTTCATGTTTTGCAGCTTCTTTACTATCCCACACCATATCTCGGTAATTCACGTCAAAACTAACTAGTTTTCCCTTTTCATGAGCCATTTTCATTGCATATTTTACGGCATCTCTACCAGGATTTTCTGACAGACTAAAGGAGCCTGCATGAAATAAGCGGCACTTTGTGATATCCTCTCCTTCCACATCCGATTCATCAAGCAGCATATCTGCACCTGGTTTTCTTGCAAAAGTAAAAGAACGTTCACCATTTTCATATAGGGTTACAAAAGCTAATGTAGTTACCGCTTCTTTTGTCAGATTCTTACATAAATATGTTACCCTATTCTCCTCAAGGGTATCCCTTAAAAATTTTCCGAAATCATCCTCACCAAGCTTTCCTAAAAAGCCAACCTCCAGACCATTCCTAGCCATGCTAACAGCTAAATTGGCAGGCGCTCCGCCAGGATTTTTAATATAACTATTTTTCTCTTTTCCCGGTGTAAAATCAATTAACATTTCTCCCATACTAATTACATCCATCTTATTCTTCCTCCTTCTTAACCATTATTTAAAATTTATGCATAGATATTATTGACTTCTGATTACCTACATTATAATATTATTTAAATTGTATTGCTATTCTTTATAGTCACTGTACAAAATTAATACTTTGTTTTGGAATTGGAGGTTCTCATGGAAGAAGCAATTCACTTAATTGATATACCTTATTACTCTGCCAATCGTAATGTATTAACCAATGCGGAGCTTAAAATACCGGGTCTTAAAATGTTTGGAAAGCACACTATGACTACTGCTGTTTCTCCGTTACCAACCCATTATCACAAAAATAGTTTTGAAATAACCTATGTGTCCGATGGTGTAATTACTTTTCATGTAGGAGAAAAGGATTATAAATTACGTGGAGGTGATGTTTTTATCACATTTCCAGATGAAGTACATAGTACAAATCTAACCCCCATGTCTGTAGGCGAAATTTTTTGGTTTCAATTGGATATCACTAATCCAAATAATATACTATTCTTAAATAAAGTAGCTTCCAGAACTTTAGTAAATCATTTATTACATTTAGAACATCATTTATTAAAAACCAACTCAAAAGAAA
This sequence comes from uncultured Anaerocolumna sp., assembly GCA_937901695.1. GTDB lineage: Bacteria > Bacillota > Clostridia > Lachnospirales > Lachnospiraceae > Anaerocolumna. The sequence continues at coordinate 1,196 of CALDJN010000352.1, read as the reverse complement.
TGCTTCTTTTACTAAAAAAGTCATTTGAGGCTATTTTTTATAATAAAAATGCATTTCTTTCAAGTTCTTATATAACTGTTTTTTTACAAAAATTATTAGATTGTAATACGCTGCCAGAAACCAAGCTTTCTTTGGATATGGAGTCATCAGTGAATTACATTTTAACTCATCTAAAAGAAGAATTGCCTTTGGAAATGCTTGCGAAGCTTTGCAATTTATCCACTTCACAATATAAGCAAAAATTCAAGGCTCAAATGGGTATTTCTCCTAGAAACTTTATTAACTTTCAAAAAATCGAAGCCTCTAAACTACTGTTAGAAAAAGGTATGGACATTACAAATGTTGCTATGGAATTAGGTTTCAATACAAGTAGCTACTTTTCCGTTGTATTTAAACGATACAATACCTACAGTCCTTCTGAATATATTAAAAAGCTTAAGCTGGACATTTAATTTTGTACATCGTTTGTAAGTAAATGCGTATATTTTTATAAGTTATATAATATCATTAGAACGTCAAAAGTCAAAGGTAGGTTGGAATATGAATGTCAATGTATTTATATTCACCATTTTAAAATTTTGAGACTTTTGACACTCTAATCATAATAAGAAAACATAGAAGTATAGGAGGGAATTACAATGAAACGCTCGGAAATAAATAATGCAATTAAAGAAATGGAAAATTTAATTAAAAAACACGGGTTTGAGTTACCACCCTTTTGTAACTGGACACCGGAAGAATGGCAAAGTAAGAATGAAGAATATGATGAAATTCGTGATAACATGTTAGGTTGGGATATTACAGACTATGGTTTAGGAGATTTTGAAAAGGTAGGTTTTGCATTAATCACTCTTCGAAATGGTAATCAAAATAATCCAAAATACAAGAAAGTATATGCAGAAAAACTATTAATGTTAAAAGAAGGTCAGCATTCTCCTATGCATTTCCACTGGAATAAAAGTGAAGATATCATTAATCGTGGCGGTGGTACTTTAATTATTCATCTTTACAATGACAAGGGAGACGGTACATTTGACGGTTCCGATGTTTTAGTTAATTCTGACGGACGTTCTTATTATGTGAAAGCAGGTACTGGTGTAGAATTAAAGCCTGGCGAAAGTATTACCCTATGGCCTCATCAATATCATGATTTTGACATAAAACCAGGCACAGGTGATGTGCTAATTGGGGAAGTA
>CALDJN010000351.1 GCA_937901695.1 uncultured Anaerocolumna sp. | reverse complement strand
GCATCAATTTCGCTAATATCATTACACTCATTAGCTTCCAGATCGGCTTTTATATAATCTATCTGTATTCCTTTTTGAAAGGAAATGTTATCCACTGTATCTAATACAATAGGAATATTACCATTATTATCAATTTTTGAAGAAAGGTCTTGTTCGGTTATAAAGGCATTCATTTTTTTATTTGATAATCCAACAGGTACTATTTCTACATTGTTAATTCCTGAAAATGTCAATTTCATTGCTTCAATTAACTTAGGAGAAGGTTCGACTGCATATACTTTCTTGCACTTATTATAAATCTTTAACCCAAATAAACCTTCAGCTGCTCCACAATCAAGAACAACATCCTCTGTTTCAACTTTAGTTTCATTAACCTCATAATAGTGCCATTCATTAATATATAGAAGCTCAGTGATAATCTGGTACATTGACCATCTACTTAAATTTTTAGGATAGTATAAAGGCTTTTCAATTTCTTTAAAAAAAATAATCCAGTATAATTCATTCTCTTCTACATAATCTATCATCTTTAATGCTTCTTTATCATAGAAATCTCTTAACAAAAAAGATATAAGTTCAAAAACATTAACCCCATTTCTCTTTCCAGAAATCCAATGTTTTAATACTTTCAATCTTCTATTTAGTTGGACATATGGTGTATATTCTGGAAGCATTATCCCGCTTTTTTCCCCAAAAAACAAGTATTTTAAAAAGTCTGCCTTTGTATACATTTTACCACCTTTTATTAATTTGACCTGTCAGTCAATATTAACCTTCTTTACTTTTGGTCCTTCATTAGTATCTTCAACAAGAATCCCTACAGCTGCAAGCTCATTACGTATTTTATCCGCTAACGCAAAATTTCGCATTTTTCTTGCTTCCTCACGTTCTTTTATTTTTTCCATAAATTCAATCTCAATAGAATCATTCTCAAATTGTTTTTTTTCAGAATCTTTAATTAAGTTTTCAGCATTAAATCCTAAAACCTTATCCATTTCCAAAAAAGTCAAATATTTATCTTCTGGACTCACCATTTTATCACTTAATAAATTCCACATAGTTGCCACGGCAATAGGCATGTTTAAATCATCTGATATTGCTTGCGTAAACTCATTCAAATAATGACCATTAACTTTCCCGTTACCAATATCAATAATAGAATGTTTTAAATTCATCAGGTAATTCTTCAACCTAATTATAGCATTATTTGATGCCTTAATCGCCTCCCACGAAAACGTTAAGGGGTTTCTATAATGAGCATTCAAGCAAAAGTATCTATAAGATATTGGATCAAAACCACGTTCTTTTAAAAGGTTCAATGTAATAAAATTATTTCCAGATTTAGACATCTTATCATTTGATTCATCTTTACTTAGTACAAGGAATTCCCCATGCATCCAGAATCTAACCCATTTTTTACCTGTAAAACTCTCGGTTTGTGCAATTTCATTGGTATGATGAACAGGTATATGGTCTATTCCTCCACAATGTATATCAAATTCGTCTCCAAGATATTTTAACGCCATAGCAGAGCACTCAATATGCCATCCGGGGAACCCCTCCCCCCATGGACTATCCCAAGACATAAGCCGTTTTTTATCTTTGGGTGAAAATTTCCACAATGCAAAATCCGTAGAATTCCGTTTATTTTTAGCCATTTCTACCCTAATACCAGCTTTTAGCCCTTCAATATCTAGGCGAGCCAATCTGCCATAATTATGTAACTTTGATGTATCAAAATATAGACCATCTTCAATTATATAAGTAAAACCTTTTTCCTCCAAACCTTTAATCAGACGTATTTGTTCTGATATATGCTCAGTAGCTTTACACCATATGTTAGGTTCAATAATATTCAGTAAAGATAAATCTTTTCTAAATGCCTGCCAATAATAATTTGCTAATTCTAAAATCGACTTTCCCTCTCTGTTAGCACCAATTTCCATCTTATCTTCACCAATGTCCGAATCAGAAACAAGGTGTCCAACATCAGTTACATTCATAATATGATTCACGCTATAACCCGAGAATATTAAAACTCGTTTTAAAATATCTTCAAAAATATAGGTCCTCAAATTTCCAATATGTGCATAATTATACACTGTTGGACCACAAGTATACATTCCAACGCAATTGCCATTTAATGGTTCAAATTGCTCAATTTTTTTTGACATTGTATTGTAAAGTTTCAATAAGCTTTTGTTGCAAACATTTTCATTAGTCTTAACATAATTTTTTGCCATTAAAAAAATCTCCTATCTCATAATATGTTACTATATATATTAACATACTTAGTAATAAATTATTAGTCTTATTCTTCCTATACACAGCTGACGCATGAACTTTTTTATACTGCACTTTTCAATAGTGTTTGCTGTTTATTTAAAAATACTGTCTACTTATGCCGAGAATATTATTGTCAAACACAAGGCACTAGCGTTCTTTTAGAACCTTAACTGCTTGTATATGCATAGCTATGCTATTTATAAAAGCTGTATGTTTTATAATTTTTTATTTCAAGCAATCTATGCTACAAACCTTAAATAGAAGTTACCCTCTCTCACTTCCTTTATTCGTTCTGCTTTAAGTTCTGATCCACTGCATGCTAATCTTACAAACCTTAAAAAACCATCTATGCCTAACTCTTGTACTTTATCAGCCAGTATCTCACTGTTCGCAGCAATAACATTTAAAAAACTTCCGATTTTCATCAAGTAATGATACCCTACCATTGCATTCCAGCTATAACTGAAACAGTGTTCATATTCGTACCCCTGATGCTTTTCAACAAGGATATTGTTTTCAATTTTCCAACGGAACCTTGCCATTTTTGTGCATCTTCTGAATACATTGTCCTTATTTACCCTTCTTCCGGATATCCATGTATACCGGGTATGCATTTCTTCTGTTTTTCCTGTGCTGCGCCTCTTTTCCTTCCAGGTCTCTTCACATATCACTACATGAAGTATCTCTTTGAATCTATTGTTGCTTCCATATCTGTATTCAATATCATTGGTCCATCGAAAGAGCTATTTCCTGTCATCCCACTGATACATGGTACTGTTTTCAGGAGCCAGCCTCATAAGACCGGTAGCTTCATGCCACACGCTTTTAAGACCATCTTCTTTTAATACCAGCATGTAGTCCCAATTGTTCTCCCGGCACACCCTTACAACAGGGCCGCAGGCATAAAACCCATCCATAACTACTGAAACCTTTAACTTTGGGAAACTACTCTTTATCCTTTTTGCCAGGCGGTAAAAGGCCCTTCTTTCACAATCCTGTTTCTCAGTTATATCCCTGTACTCTTTGTTTCTTAATATTTCACTCATTACCGGCAGAACCATTCCATTATCAAGTACAAGCACTGCTTCCAGCACATATGCATAATATTGGGGGATCTTCTTGCTGCTTACGTGCCTTTCAAGGCATTCATCTGCCCATTTATATCCCCTGTAAAGTTTCTGGGTTCCATCAATAGCTATCAGGTAACGCTTATTCACCAGGTAATTTCTAAACTTTTTCTTTCTTATCAGTTCTTTTAACAGTTCAACCATCGCTTCTTCAATCTTATTTACTTCTATTTTTTCAAGAAGCCTGAATAGCGTATCCGCATGGGGCATGTCTTCAAGTTCCGGAAACATCATCATAAGGTTTCTTTTAAATATGGGACGGGTGATTTCACGGTTTGCTTCCCGTCTGGACGCCGCCCTGTATACAAAAATCAATATGCCATACACCATCAATACCCTGATTTTGTACTTTAC
>CALDJN010000350.1 GCA_937901695.1 uncultured Anaerocolumna sp. | reverse complement strand
AGAAGAAGAATTAAACAAAGATTCTGGCAGGGAACAAGAAGAAACTCCTGTTGCAGAATCAGAACATAATACGATGGATAACATCTTAGATACACAATCTGAGGATACAGAACTTAACTTAGAAAACAATACAGAAGAAGCACAAGAAGATATATCTGTAAAACCAAGTTTCTCCGAGCCTGTTGTAGAAGCTGTTCCTGAAAAACCTGGGAAAAAGAAACCTGCAGGAAAGTTAGTTGCTCTCATAGTAGCTTTGGTTGTTGTTTTGGCAGGTTCTATTACAGCATTTGCAAACCGTAATAAACTATCCAACACATTAGCTATGATGACAAAAAGTTCTTCTGAATACTATACATATATAGAGAAGAAAAACTTAGACAAACAAATAGATACTTTTACCAACTATTATGGGAAATCACTAGGTTATTATAAAAAGGGAATTTCAACTGAAAATAACCTTACCTTTAGTATTTCACCTCAATTTGCATCCATGATGGGCTTAACTGAAATTAAACCTATCAGTGCTAAGTTTGAAAGTTCTACTAAAAATGGTTCAAGCAACTTTAATGGTGCTCTTTCCTATAATAATAAAAATCTTGCATCTTTAGAGATGCTATTTGATATGAATACTTCTGATTATTACTTTAAGGTACCAGAATTAAGTTCTGCTTATTTATTAATGTCTATGAAAGAAATAATGGATGAAAGTGCTGCTGATACCGGTCTTAATACTGGTTTTGATTATAAGGAATACATGAATAATGTATCTGCATTAATGAATGGCGATCTTCTCTCTGAAGAAGTCTTGAATGCAATTCTAAAGAAGTATTCCTCAGATGTTTATAGCAATGTTAAAACAGTTGAGGTTAAGAAAAATGTAGAACTAAATGCTTCAAATGTAAAATCAAGTTACAATAAACTAACTGTAACCATGACAGATAAGGATATGCATGATATTGCCATTGCAGTTTTAGAAGATGCTAAATCAGATAAAGACTTAGTAAAAATATTAGTTGCTTTACAAGCTTTAAAAGAAGACGAATATAACAAAGCTATTGATACTGCTATCAATGACTTAAAAGCAAAGGAATCCACTTTAACAAATGAACCTTTAGTAAACATGATTTTATATGTAGATGATAATGGTAATATTGTAGGTCGTGAATTTGTCATCGCTGATGGAAACAATACTTCCTTCGGTTATGCAACAACAAAGAACGGTGCAAAAATGGGCTTTGATGTTTGGGCAAAGGAAAACGATGTAAACATATTACAAGTTACAGCTGATGGTACTATAAATGGTGATGGATTTACTGGAAAGTCTGTTATAGCACTTAATAATTCTAATGAATCCATTGGAAAAACTGCTACAACAAGTTTTAATGTTAAATTGGTTGGAAACAAATTAGATGGTAAATTCACTTTATCTTCTGATAGTTTATTGGGTATGGAATTCGTAGCTGACTTCAAAGCTGCAGATAAACAACAAGATTTAAATCTAAAATTAATGGGTGGTGGAATTGAAACTATGACACTTCAATTAACCAGCAAAGAAGTGCCATTTAAAGAAGTACAAAAGCCATCATCATCTGAACAAGTTTTTGATATGGTTAATGATATGGAATCTTATATGGGAACTGCAAATCTGGATGGCTTTTTAACTAATATTCAAAATGTATTAGGAGAAGACTTTGGTCCATTATTTAGTGGGCTTCTATCCGGTAAGTAGGTCATTTAGGCAAAAATAATATGATTTGAGTGTCAAAAGCCTAAATGTAGTTTATCGAGTGAATAGTTGAAGACTTTTGACGCTAAAATCATAACATATGATACAAACAACAAATATTAACAGGAGTTGTTGCAAAATTCGTAACATAGATTGGGTACATTATTACCATTCATGATTATGGAATTAATGCAACAGCTCCTTTTTTTAACTTATTATAAGGTTGTAATAGAAATTACCGTTCAGCTGGGCTCGAATTCCATCTAATACCATAGGTATCTGGATAAGGTTGTAATAGAAGTTACCGTTCAGCCTGTAGCAAATAAAATAAATATTTTTAATAAAATTTTATATTTACTTTCTTTTATTTCAAACATCATTATGCTAAACTTACTATACTAGCATTACAGCAAAAAATGAATAGCTATGAATAAAAGAAAAGGGGTACATCTTGCATGAAAGAAGATCAATTAAAAAATACAACTCTTGATGATTCTGCTTCTATTTATCAGCCAAGACAGAAGCAAACAGAAAAGCAGAAATTTAGTGAGATGACATTTAAAGAAAAGGTAACCTATTTTAATGATTATTATAAAGTAAAAGCAATAGTCCTTATTATAGCAATAATAGGAATAATCTATATAGTCTATAACATATTAACACCTGATCCAAAAACGGTATTGCATGTAGCTTCTACTAATAACTCCATTGATATGCAGACAGCAGAAGCGCTGGGAAATAATATATCCGACTATCTAAATTTAGATAAAGAAAAAGAACACGTAGTAATAGACACCTCACTATATCTTGGTAATTCAGAAACCATGTCTAGCTTTGATATAGCAAGTGAAACAAAATTAGTAACTCAATTTTCCGCCGGTGAAATTGATATCTTAATTGCTCCCGAAGCAGTATTCACCAAATATGCAAAACTAGGCTTCTTTAGCAAATTATCGGATCAATTAACCACCGAAATGTGCAGCAACTTAGCAGATTCCTTCTTCTATACCCAAACAGAAGAAAGTCCGGCAAAAGGCGCATACGGTATTTACCTAAAAGGCAGCAAAATATATGATAAAAACGGACAACCAATAGAAAATCCAGTACTGGGAATAACCGCAAATTCCAAATACTCAGAAAACGCTGTTGAATTTATTAAGTATATATTTGAAATTGAGTAATTTAGTGAAAAAACCCTTTGCCTTTTAGATTTTAAAATGGTTTATTATTTAGATTATGAAAATCAAGAAAGGGCGTGATTTATTTTTTCAAACTTTTATAGGGGTCGTGGAAATGGACTGTGGCATTCTCCACCTTCCAACTATTTACACATGCCCCGTATAGATTGCCTGTAAAAACAGACCATGCCCCTCACGATTCATATACTTATTGAATGCAACTTAAACATTCTATTTATATCATACTTATTTACATACTTCCCGACATGATGTCGCAAAGCGACATCTCAAATAACGGATAAATTTTAGAATTTCGGCGGCGTCTTTTGACGCCTTAGAAATTCTCTTCACACTTATTTCATACTTATTTATATATTTATTTACATATTTATTATTATACTTTATTTCTTCCCTATAAATAACAAATGATTACTTGAACCCAAAAATTCTCTTTTCTCAGAACAATAGAAATGGTAATTTAACCAAAGGTTATAACTTTCATCATCCATATGGTTAATCTTATGAGCTAATAGCTCGCTTAACCCATCTGAAGCAACCTCACCAATAATTTGGATATTACACTTCTTTAAAATATCCCTAGCTTGTTCAATAGTAGAAAATACAAATGGGAAATCTACAACCTTAAAATTATCATGGTTATAGTAACTATCTTTTAAATCAGCTTCATAACACATAGCTTCCGTGGCGATAACCATATCATTATTAATAAACGCAAAAAACATAACTCCGTTATTGCTACAAATTCTTTTCACACCATTGATACATTTTAACCTGTCTTCTATTTTAAACAAATGATATAGCGGTCCCAAACATAAAACTATATCAAAATAATTATCTTTGAATTCAGTTAAATCTAAAGCATTCCCTTGAATAGCTTCAAGCTTCATACCTTCCGATTTTTTTGTATTTATAAGTTCCACATGCTTATCCACTAACTCTACAGCTGTTACATCGAATCCTTTCCCAGCTAAATAAAGACTATATTCCCCTGCTCCTGCTCCCAAGTCCAAAATTCTCATACCTGGTTTCAGATATTTTTCTAATTGCCTGATTGTAGTTAAAAATTCAATTCGAGCAGCCTTAGAAGATAATCTACTATCTTCGTTGAAAATATTATATAAAGCTTTTACTCTGTCTTCTTCTTTTTCAATTTTTTTTAAATCTTCAAAACCCATAGTACAATGTCCCCTCCTAAAATTAAAAAGTCATTTCAACATAATCTTTTACTTTTTTAAATCAACCATATTTACAAAAACATGTTA
>CALDJN010000349.1 GCA_937901695.1 uncultured Anaerocolumna sp. | reverse complement strand
AAGTCTGTTTCGTACCATACAGTAACGCTTCCTCCCCATCATGGCAAAAATCTGCTTCCATTCCTGACTTTTTCAATTGATATTCCAGAATAGAACATAATTCTTTGTCATCTTCAATAACTAAAATACGCATTTCCTACACCCTTTCTTTGAATATATACTCCAAATAATGATTTGAATGCCAGAAATCTAAATATAGTTTATTGAATAAGTAGTACTGGATATATATACTATTCATAATTTAATTACTTGAAGACTTTTGACATTCAAATCAATAATAAATATATTATAATTTATTTAAGGTTAGTTAGAGATAAGGACGTTATAACATATTCATAAGCTAATTACAACATTCCTTTAAAGTTTTTCAACCGGCAATTTGTGCTGAAGCACAAATATGCCATTATTATTATAATGGCGCTAAAGCGCCGGAATCGAGGTTAAAATGAAGAAAGTATTTGCTGGCTTATTAGTATTTGTACTTTTACTTACAGGCTGCAGTACAAAAGAGGAAAAAAATGTTTCTAGTTCAAGCATCAAAGGGCGCTATGTAGAAATGGATGTATCATTACCTGAAGAGTTTGATAAAAGTACCGTCTTACAACTAACGAAAAAAAATGGAATGCCATTTCTATATGCATTTTCTTCCGAAGGTGCCTTAACCATTACCGGCTACCAGATGAATAACGATGGAAGCTGGTCCGAGGATACGTCGGAATGGTTAAAATCAGATTCTCTTCTGAAAGCATCCTTTTATGAGCCTGAAGTTTTTGAAGACGCAAATGGGAATCAATTTCTGTATTATTTTGATTTAGAAGAAGACACCCTCAAAGCTAATCTCTTTCGCAGCACCGACGGTACTACTTATGACACCATTTCTCCGGAAGGTTGGAATGAATTATATCCTGAAAGCGACAACTACTACATTGCCCCTAGAAAGGTTACTGTGTTGGAAGATGGTACTTTAGCTGCTCTTTTCTCTGATGGAGAATTAAGTTTTTACAATAAAGAAAATTTTTCAAAGCAAAAAAGTATTACTGGACAATACTATGTGGAAACCATAATGGCTCCTGCTGATAAGTCACTCATCCTTGGGCAGACAGATAATCATGAAAATCTGGTGAGTATCGACATCTATGACACAACCACTGATAAGAAAACCAGTTATCCTTATCAGTCTGACTTTAAGGGATACACTTATACTTATTTTGATATGAATGATAAGAAAGAGATGGCTCTATGTGATACGGGGGGTATTCATGTTCTGGAGGAAGGCACTTCTACCTGGCAGACTATAGTGGATGGAACACTGACTTCACTATCCATGTCGACTATGTGGACTACGGGTTTTGTATCAGGTTCCGATAATAATTATTATATTCTATATAGCTCAAATAATGGTTATTCCCTTATGAAATACTCCTATGATAAATCCGTTGATACGGTACCATCAACAGAATTAACCATCTATTCCTTAAAGGAGAACGCTACCTTAAGACAGGCGGCAGCTGTATTCCATAAAACACACCCGGATGTAAAAATCAACTTTACCATTGCCATGACTGACGATGAATATAGAAAAGCAGATCGAACTGTCAAAGAAGATTATATACGTGCCCTCAACACAGAACTTCTGGCAGGAAATGGTCCTGACATTCTGGTGTTAAATGAACTCCCTGCAGATTCTTTCGTAGAAAAAGGGGTTCTAACCGATATTAGTGATATTATTCAGCCTATGATTGATAAGGGTGAGTTGTACCCTGATATTATGAAAAACTACATAAGGGATGATAAGATTTACTGTGTACCTGCTCGTTTTAACCTTCAGCTTCTATGCGGCAGAACTTCAGATGCACAAAACCTAACTACACTGGAAGACTTAGCTGATTATGCAGCAAATCATATGGATAAAACTTTATTTGGCAGCATGACTCTGGAGGATTTTATTACCACCTTTGCCCCATATATAACAAATAAAATATTAAATGATGATGGAAAAATCAATAAAGAAAAACTAGTTTCTGAATTAGAAACATTAAAATCCATCGGAGACAATATTGGTATCATAGATGAATATAAAGGTGATAGTGAATATATAAATAAAAATGAGCTGAACCTTGTCGATAAAACAGAACTTAATTTGTCAGAATGCAGTGGCTTTAATAATGCAATTTACCCAATAGGTGTAGTAGAATTAATAAAAGGCAGTTATACTGTTTTCGAAAATTCCTTTACCTCATCCTGTGAATTAGGAATCAATCAAGCTAGTAAAAGTCAAGAACTTGCCAAAGAATTTATATCTTTAGTATTATCGGAAGAGATACAAAAAGATGATTTTTATGACGGTTTTCCCGTTAACAAAAAGGGATTAAGCTTAAACGCCCAGGAAGACCGAAGTAATTATGGTCTTACCACTGGTATTACAACAGATGACGGAAAAGACTTGGTATATACCTTTGAAGCACTTAATAAAGAACAAATGGAACAATTAATTCAAAACTGCTCTAAGGCATCCAATCGTATTGTTAAGGATGAACCCCTATTAGAAACCTTGAAAGAAGAAACGAAAGAATTCTTCCAAGGAAGCTTATCTGCAGAGGAAACTGCAGATCTTATTATAGAAAAAGCTAATGTTTATCTATCTGAATAGGTTTCAAAATAAAGCTTTGTTCCCATTTCATTAAGTAAGAAAAGGACCGAATCCGCTACGGAATCAGTCCTTTTCTTCTCCTACTGCAAAAGCACTTGCATATTTATTTGTATTGGTTATAGAAACCCATATTCTGCTCATATTCATGGAACAAGCCATTTCTTTTGCATTTCCATATAGATTTACATATGGTTTTCCCAAGGAATCACGTAATATTTCTATTTCAATAGGTGCAATTTTTCCAAAACCGGTTCCAAATGCTTTGGCAACCGCTTCTTTTACTGCAAAGTTATCCGCGAATTTCTTAGGCTCTGTTTTACAAAGGCTTATTTCTTGTTCGGTGAAATATTTCCTCTGAAATGCTTCATTTTCACATGCTTTTACCACACGATCTATTTCTATTAAATCTGTACCGATTCCAACAATCATGGCTACTCCCGTCTACTTATTGTCAGGTTTGAAAGAATCATCTAAAATCTGCACCAAATCAGGCCCCAGCAAATCATGCATATAAGTGTAGATTTGGCTATTCTTTATTTCCATATCTTGTTTTTGAAGAAGCTTTTCTTTTAATTCATTACGGGTTTTATCAATCCATTGACTAATGTCACCAATTTCCTGATTATTTTCCTCCAAAACCTGATACCAGATTTTAGCACTTTCTACAATAAGTTTTTCATTGGTTTCCTTGATACGATATGGAAGGTTTGCCAATTCTTCGTCCATATCTGCCATCTTTTCACTGATTTCTTTAATGTATTTGGGGTTCTTTTCTAATATCTTATAACTATTTGAAGAATCCTCACTCACTTCCATATTTTCAATGATTTCTTTCATAAGCTGTGACTTTAGATTCTTTAAGTCTTTCATGTCATTGACTAACTTACCCTGCCGTTTTAATAAATCATTTAACTGACATTCTATTTCCTTAATATGATTCGGTTTCTCATGCTGCGGAAATAATTCATACCATCTTTCGTCTAATGTTAGAATAGGTATCTTTTTCCCTTTAAATGCTTTGTGAAAGTTAAGCCCCCCATGTAAACGCATCCTGTACTTCCTTCCCTTTTTATCTTACGTAATAATCATTAGTCTTTATCTTTATTATCGGCATCCGTTTCAGAAGGTTTAGTATTATCTTCACTGGATTTTAAATCATAGGATAATCTCATTAAACTCTCTGCCAAATGCACGTTCTCAACTATAACATCAGGTGGAAGATTTAAATCAACTGGCGCAAAGTTCCATATAGCTTTGATTCCTAACTTTACTACTTCTTTTGCTACTTGTGGTGCTTTTAACCTTGGTAAGGTTAATACTGCAATATGGACTGGATTATTTTTCACAAACTCCTCTAGTTTCTCTATCATCTGGATTTCAATTCCACGAATGGAAATGCCCTCTAATCTTGGATTTACATCAAAAATTCCAGTAACATAAAAACCACGCCTTTCAAAATCAGTATAGTTTGATAAGGCTTGGCCTAAGTTACCGGCACCGATGATAATTATATTATATTTTCTGTCCAGCCCAAGAATC
>CALDJN010000348.1 GCA_937901695.1 uncultured Anaerocolumna sp. | reverse complement strand
TTGCCATGATGGGGAGGAAGCTTTACTATATGGTACGAAACAGACTTATGATGTAATTATGTTAGACCGAATGCTTCCTAGAATGGAGGGCATTACCGTCTTAGAAAAGCTTCGGAAAAAGAAAGTCGCAACTCCGGTAATTATGGTAACGGCCATGGACCAACTGAAAAACCGCATTGAAGGTTTGGATTCAGGGGCGGATGATTATCTGACAAAACCCTTTGAAATCGGAGAATTGTTAGCAAGAATCCGGGCTTTGGCAAGAAGACCTGCAAGAATTGAAAGTATAGATGAATTATATTTTTCTGATTTTTATTTGGATTTAGGGAAAATGAAGTTGCTTCGAGGAGAAGAAATCTGCAGTTTATCCAAAAGGGAAGGAGATCTTTTGGCTTTCTTTATTAAGAATAAAGGTCAGATTTTAACAAGGGAATTAATTTTAACCAGGGTGTGGGGAGCAGATAGCTTTGTTACAGATGGAAATTTGGACAATTTTATCTATTTCCTTCGTAAAAGGTTAAAATCAATACATAGCCATGCTACCATAAGAACCATACGGTCTGTAGGATACAAACTGGAGGAATAGATATGTTTCGTAAACTTAAAAGACGGCTGGTTCTTTTATATGGCATTACTTCAAGTATTATTCTGACCACAATCATCCTGGGGGTATACATAATAAATAGTAGACAGAGTCAAGAGCAAAATATGGCTCTGTTTCAAAAAAATGTGGAACAGATAGTTGAGAAGTTTCGTTCAGAAGATGTAATTAACAATACCTGGCTGGTCAGAATGCAAGAAGACAATCATTTATATGTATACATAGAAGATAACGGAAAAAAACTTACCAAATACAATCTGAACAATAATCTTCCGGATTCCGAAAAACTAATTGGGAAGATAAAGAAACTGGCAATAGAGGAAGGCATTAACTTGGATAGAAAACCCCTGTATTCTACCTTGGAGAAAACCCATGTATATAGGGTAAGCTTAAGTAACGTGAAAGCTTATTATGGTATGGCGGCTTTGATTCCAAAGAATACAGGCTGGTTGAATGTAATGGTAATAAGTTGTGACAATCAGGGGTCAAGTATTTTATTAAAACAGATGTTTTTATATGCTTTTATAGATTTCATTGGTGTGGCAGCATTATTTTTGATTAGTTCCCTTTACATTGGAAAGGTGATAAAACCTTTAGAGGAAGGACAAAAGAAGCAGGTTGCCTTTGTAGCCGCGGCATCCCATGAACTTCGAACGCCTCTTACCGTAATTAAAGCTGGTTTATCTTCTATAAGAGAGGACATAACCAAGGCAGATAATTTTCTACCTCACATTGAAGGAGAGTGTGACAGGATGACAAGGTTAATAAGCGACTTGCTCTTATTAGCCTCTTCCGATGCCAATACCTGGAGCCTTTTAAAAGAACCGGTAGAAATGGATACCCTTCTTATAGAAATTTATGATATGATTTGCACCTGTTATAACAAAAATAATTATCAATTAACCCTTGATTTACCGGAGGAAGAACTCCATATAATACATGGAGACAGAGAACGGATAAAGCAAATATTTACTATATTAATAGACAATGCCATGAGCCATACATCTTCCAGGGGAATCATTGCCCTTCGTGCCTATAATCAGAAAAATTATGTGGTAGTAGAGGTGGAAGATCATGGACCTGGAATATGTAATGAAGATAAAAAACAGATATTTGAGAGATTCTATCGGGGAGATGGGTCAAGAAATGACAAGAAACATTTTGGACTGGGACTTAGCATTGCAAAAGAATTGATAGAACTTCATGAAGGAAGCATCTTCATAAAGGATACCCCCGGAGGCGGCGCTACTTTTGTGCTGCGTCTGCCATGGCAGCGGAACCAATAATTTAAATTTTTACATGAATAAAATTATAAATAATAAATATAAGAAATAGGGTGTTACTAAAGTCATTTTGTGTGCTGTATTAAGCAGAAATCTGACTTTTGGGACATCCTTTTTCTATTTTATAAATAAAAATTTAAAGATTCTTTAGAGATAAAGGTAATAATATTATTCTTATAATCAAGAAAAATGATTATATAGCAGGAACAAATAAAAAATTTGTTATGAAAGAAATGATATTATGACAGGAAAAAAGAAAAAAACAATTATGGAAAAAAGAGAGTCCATAGCAGCGTGGCTGTTTTTGCTGCCCAGTTTAGCAGGTGTTATATTCTTTGTATTGATCCCTTTTGGGGATGTAATAAGGAGATCTTTTTTTGAAGCAATGAGTGGAAAATTTGTTGGTATAGATAATTACATAACCGTATTCATGAATGAGGCATTTCAATTGGCAGCAAAAAATACTGGTCGGTTTATTTTAATATGTATACCCTTATTACTGGCCATATCTTTATTTCTATCTATTTTAGTTATTGGCCAAAAAAAGTTTGGTGATTTTTTTAAAAGCTCATTTCTAATACCTATGGCAATTCCGGTGGCATCCATTGTTTTATTATGGGATATATTTTTTAACAAGAATGGACTGCTAAACAGAATGATTTTAACCCTAGGCTTTCAGCCTGTTGACTGGATGCATACATCCAAGGCTTTTTATATACTGGTATTTAGTTATCTATGGAAAAATACCGGGTACGATATGGTATTATGGATGGCTGGGCTAAATGGAATCTCTCTGGCATTATATGAAGCAGCTGCAATAGATGGGGCCGGGGCTTGGGGAAAATTTAGGTATATTACATTACCTGGATTATTACCAACTGCATTTACTCTTTTTGTACTATCCCTTATTAATTCCTTCAAGGTTTTTCGAGAGGCATACCTGATTGCAGGAAGTTATCCGGATAGCAGTATCTATATGCTGCAACATTTATTCAATAACTGGTTTGTTACTATGGATATACAGAAAATGTGTGCGGCGGCAGTTGTTATTGCAGCTATTTTGTTAATCTTTATTTTAATCGCCCAAAGGTTCAGCAATAGGGGAGAGGAGGATTCATTTTGAAGAAAAAAAGATTTCTGTCATTTGGAATCCTTCTAACTATTTCACTATTTATATGGATTCCTCTATGGATGATGGTAACCGGTTCCTTTATGGGGGCACAGGAAATCAATGAAATGATTGGCACTATATTTAGTAATGAGAATAAACTTGCAAACTGGCACTTTATACCTGACTTTCTAACTTTAAAGCCATATGTGGAATTACTATTAGATTCTCCAAATTTCTTTGTTATGTTCTGGAACTCATGCAGGCAGGTAATTCCCGGACTGATAGGGCAGCTATTTGTTGCAGTTCCTGCAGCCTGGAGCTTTGCCAGGTATAACTTCAAAGGGAAAAAACCATTGTTTATTCTATACATTGTATTAATGATTATGCCATTTCAAGTAACTATGGTTTCAAGTTATTTGGTTTTAAATAAGTTCCATCTGTTAAATACGGATTTTGCACTGATTTTACCCAATATATTCTCAACTTTTCCGGTATTTATAATAGAAAAGTTTTTTAAATCCATACCCAAATCCTTAATTGAGGCAGCTAAGATAGATGGAGCAGGTGAGTTTAAGACATTCTTCTATATTGGTATACCTATGGGAGCAGCCGGAATTATATCAGCAATTGTACTTGGATTCTTAGAAGCCTGGAATGGGATTGAACAACCATTAACTTTTTTAAAAGATAAATCTTTATGGCCTTTATCCTTATATCTTCCGGATATAGCCAAAGAAAAATTAGGAGTCGCTATGGCAGCATCTATTATCACTATGACACCTGCAATCTTAATCTTTTTATTTGGTCAAAAGTATATAGAGCAGGGTATTGCTGCATCGGGTATAAAAGAATAAATTGAAGATGGGAAAGGTTTCGCTGAAATTATGAGAAAGATAAAAGAAAGATTATTGTATGAATTGCAAAGAGAACCGGAAGAAAAAAAGGTGTCCCTTCAAGACTGTGCAGGAAGGCTATTTATTGGATTCCTTATTATGATGTTATTATTAACCTTTGTATCCAGGGCGGCAGCTTCAGTAACAACTGCAAAAGTTGATGTGACATCTCCTAAAAAAGGTACCCTTAATTTTGAGGTAAATGGAGTAGGTGTCTTAGGGGCAAAAGCAGAAAAATATATGAATCTTTATGAGGGTGTCCGGATTGCAGATATTTTTGTGAATGAAGGACAGAACGTGGAAAAGGGAGATTTACTATTTCTATATGACATAAATGATTTAGAAGACATTTTGGAGGAATTAGAAGATGAAATAGTAAAAGCTGAACTAAATCTGCAAAAAGAAAGATTAAATTATAAAACCGGAAGTGGAGGAACTGCAAAGGAGTCGGCAGAACTTACATTAGAACGGGCGAAACTTGATTTAAAAGCTGCAAAAGAAGATTTAAAAATAGTAAAAAAGAATATCGGTAAAGAAAAGAAATCTGCATATGAGGAAGCAGAAAAAGCCTATCTAGATGCCTTAGAAGCTTATAATGATCAAGAAGATAATAAACAGAAGGCGATTAAGGAAGCAAATAAAAAAGTTGCAGAAGCAAAAGAAGCTTTCAATGAATTGTATGAAGATAAAGATAAAACAGACACAGAAACGGTACTAATAATTTTCAAAGCCGCAGTGGAGAGCAACAATTTTGATGCAATTAGTGAAGCGGAAACTAATATATTTAAAAAATATTATGGTGAAACAGAGTATGAAAAACATAAAAAAGAAGTAGAAAGAGCAAGGAAAGCTGTATCAAGAGCCAATGAGGATTATTGGAATGGGATAGCAGCATTGGAGGGGGAAGAAAAACTTTCGCCGGAAGAATATGTAAGATATAAACGGGCAATGGAGGATGCAGAAGATGCCTTGGCAGAACTTACAAAGAAAGACAGGGAACTTACTGCAGCAATGTGGGACTACCGCAATGGAATTCTATATAATAAAACGGATATAGAGAAAACTTATGGGGCTTTATACTCCATGCTGTATACAGAAGATAAGAATAAAGAAAAGTTAATATATTCAGCAAATAAAGCAGTTATTTCTGCGGAAGAATCCCTGACAGATACTATGAATGAATGTCAGAAGTTAATGGAGAAAGCGGAAAAAGCTGTTTCTGAAGCAGAAGCAGCAAGGAATAAGGCGAAGGCATTATATGATCGAATATTGAGTAAGACCTATGATTATGCACAGGAAGTTAAGGCAGAAGAAATGCAGGTAGAGACTGCAAAAAGAAATTTTGAAGATGCTAAAATAGGATTGGAAAAAGCAAAAGCAAGTGATGCAGATAC